>NZ_VDAG01000123.1:0-216 GCF_019584505.1 Kluyvera sp. EC_51
GAGAAAAAATAATCAATTAAATTGGTTCGCACAATGACGTTATGCTAAAGAGGCCGCTGCGTGAGACATTTTCGCAGCGGCCTTTTCAACATAACGTGTCGTACATTATGCGCACCAGTAAGGCGTAAGAGAGAATCCAGCATTCTGGCACAGGAAAACCCCAGCCATCAGGTCATCGTCCGTCAGGACGGCTCTGGTGAAGCTGCCGCGCCGGAT
>NZ_VDAG01000124.1:0-6315 GCF_019584505.1 Kluyvera sp. EC_51
GCTGAATTATCAGACACCGTCTGAATTTGCAGCGGGCTGGAGAAAGGGTCATTCTGAGAATGAAGATTCCGACGTTACTAACTGAGTGTTGTATCTAATCGTGGGGGCAGGTCAACCTGACTACACCGACCCGATTACCTTCAACGCCAAAATCAGCTCGCCTCAGGTTGGCCAGTTTGTCGGCTTAGTTCGCAAACTCGATGCGTTGATGATCTCAATGGACACACTCTGGTTATCTAGCGTGCTTAGCAATAAGCAACGTGTTGATGGCAACTACGCATGGCAACAGCGCATTATCAAACTGGCTCGGCGCATTATTGATATCGAAATTCGAGCACGAAAATCAGCTAAAGCAAAGGGTAAAGAAGCAGAAGTTGAACAAGCGGTGCCTTCAACCGATGACGAAATCACTGAAGAGGAAACAGATACCCCCGCCAACTAGCCAACTGGGCTCCCCTCAACTAGCCCCTCTCTAAGGGGCTCTTCAAAATTTGGTGTTGTGGATTTTGTAACACAGTTTTGGGACAAAAACGTGTCAGCGCCTTTACTAAATTAGAAAGTCCTGAATAACTACAGGTATTGCAAAGTCACGTAATTAAAAGTCCAGTATTGCTTAAGGTTTAGTCTATGAATAAACATTAAATAATGTCTACTTCCACCAGAACCCCAAAGTGATCCGATACAACCGGATAAAAATCGTTATTAAAAATCACCTGATGCTGCTTTACCACCATCGGTTGATTACTAAGAACCAAATCAATGCGTAGCGCTTGGCTATTTTGTTCCCAACCGTCAATATTTTTAATTACAGTAGTTCCGGAGTCTTTTATTTCTGCTATTTCATAACAATCTATCAAACCGCACTGTAATACATAATCATAACCTTCATTGCGTATATGGCTTGGGTTGTTGAAATCGCCTAATAGAAAGCTCAACTCTGTTGATAATGTTGCCTTTATTCTGTTGAACTGGTCCTCAAATGAGCTCTCTGAGTCACTCCACCAGCCGCAATGACAATTATAAAGATTGAAATCACCTCGTTGAGAAGTGACCTTAATACGCACTGCTCGCCTATGTTTCCAAAAGTTCACATCATAGTTATCACTTAGGTCAATGACCTCATGCTCGACAATCGGCAGTCGCGTCAAGAATGCCAGTCCCTCTTGATATACGTCATAACTTTGATGAACGAAATCCCATGTAAGTTGGTAGTGATAGCCGTATTCCATGAGTTTTTTCTGTAATAAATATCCATAGTTATCAGCGAGCACGGTGTGATTAGTTAATATATTGGCATCAACAGCCGGGCTATTTTGATGTTGATTCACTTCCTGTAATGCAACGACATCGCACCCTTGCTCGATAATGGCTTGCGCTACCACATCCAACTTTTCTAGTTGTTTCTCTTCTTGCCAACTATGGGTATTTAGCGTCATTAACTTCATTTATTATTCACTTATTCATTGTAGCGAGTTAAACGCAGCTCAAGGCTGCGTTTCTCGAGGTTATTTTATCTAGGGTAGAGAATGAATTACTCAGGTTGTGCTGAAAACTTCTCAACTAATCTAGATTTAATGACATCCACTCCTGGACCATAAATAACTTGTACTCCCTGTTCTTTAATTACAGCACCAAGTGCTCCTGTCGGCTTCCATAATGCATATTCAGCAACCAACTGCGGGTCATTAACTGTAATGCGCAAGCGAGTCATACAAGCATCAATCTCAGCAATATTGGCACGGCCACCTAAATTCTGAATAATAATGTCCATCTTCTCATCTTCTGACATGGATTCTGAACTTTCATCGAG
The DNA here is from genome assembly GCF_019584505.1 of Kluyvera sp. EC_51. Lineage (NCBI taxonomy): Bacteria > Pseudomonadati > Pseudomonadota > Gammaproteobacteria > Enterobacterales > Enterobacteriaceae > Kluyvera > Kluyvera sp. EC_51. The sequence goes on from NZ_VDAG01000124.1 coordinate 1,811, forward strand.
GTAGTTACCCATACGGCCCGGTGTTGGCAATTTAAATTTGACAATGAGCACACGGAATAATCCATAGTTAACACCAAAGAAAACAATAGAAACCAATGCGAAGCGAACCAAATCACCACCGATTCCCGCTGAAACCATCATAGGTATACGAGTGAGTAACTCAATCAAACCAAAGGCATGTATACGTAGGTCCATCACATCGACCAACGCAAATGCAATCCCTGTTAATACCGCATGCGCAACATACAAAACAGGAGCAATAAACATAAACATGAATTCAATAGGCTCTGTCACACCGGTTAATAACACAGCAAGACACGCAGATAAAAACATTGGCTTGTATTGTGCGCGCTTATCACTATCAACACAGTGATACATCGCAAGTCCAATACCAATCAATGAAGACGCTGCGATAATAACTTGGCCCGCTTTAAAACGTGCTGGATGCACCGTATCTAATAGATGTTGGTAAGTTGTCGGATCGCTTAATTTAAGATTATTTAAATCGCTAACCCAAGCAAGCCATAGTGGATCTTGACCATAAACACTTGCCCCCGCATTCACCCCTGTTAAAAGCTCATAAGTACCACCCAACTCGGTGTAATTCATTGGAATAGTTAAAGTGTGGTGTAAACCAAATGGCAGTAATAAGCGCTCTAACGTACCATACAAGAAAGGAGCAGTGATCGGCGCAGTGTCTTTAGAGGTTGCAATCCATTGACCAAAATCATTAAGCGCACCTTGAATTAAAGGCCATACGATTGATAAAGCAAACGCAATAATCATCGAATAGAAAATAACAACAAAAGGTACAAAACGCTTACCGTTGAAAAATGCTAATGCCTGAGGTAAGCGAGCGAAGTCATGATAACGGTTAAATAAGTTGGCACCTAAATAGCCAGACATAATACCGATAAACACACCCATATTTAGAGCAGGAGCACCCAAAATATTAGTGAAGAATTGAGAGACAGGTAGCTCAGAACCAAATAGGCTCATCACAACCGACTCGGGATCACTGAGCATAGCGTTATCCACGCCTAATATAACCCCAGTGATACGGTTAATTAAGATGAAGGCGATCAGCGCGGCAAATGCTCCTCCTGCACGTTCTTTAGCCCATGATCCACCAATAGCGACAGCAAATAATAGGTGAAGATTAACTATGATCCCCCAGCCTATGTTTTCCATAATAGTGCCTAGTGTTTCAATGGCACCAATACCACCGGCATACATTGCGACAACTTTACCGAGTGATATCATGATACCAGCGGCTGGCATCACCGCGATAACAACGATAAGGGATTTCCCAAATCGTTGCCAAAAATCAAAAGATAGTAACTGACTCATAAATGATTCCTTGGTTTAAATGCAGGGTAGCCTTATCAAGGCCCTGCGATAAATATAATTTAGTGCTTTCTTGCAAATATATACGCAGCATAAGGTGGGGCAATTTGCGTCGCTATAAAATCTGAGCGAACGTGTTCATTGTTGATATTCTGATTATCAAGCATTAACTCGCCTAATTGCATGCGGTCGATATCAACGATGCTCTCTTGTGGACTTAAATTGGTAATAATGGTCCATGTCATATCTTGTGCAACACGTTGATAAGCATAGATATTAGGGTCGTTAGGTAGCAGCAATTGATAGCGGCCAACCACTAAACTTACATTTGACTTACGCAGAGCAATCAGCTGCTTATAGAAACTCAAAATCGAATTTGGATCATTCTGTTGTTGCTCAACATTGATATCTGCGTACTGTTGATTGACGGAGAACCAAGGTTGCACCTCAGAAAAACCGGCAAAATCCTGCGCATTCCATTGCATTGGCAAGCGACTGTGGTCGCGAGATACTTGATTTAACAAGGCTAAGATGTCTGCATCGCTTTGACCTTGTTGAGATAGCTTTTGAATTAAATTTCTAGCAGACACATCATTAAATTCATCAAGAGAAGTAAACTGATGATTTACCATACCAATCTCTTGGCCCTGATAAATAAACGGAGTTCCTTTCATCAAGAAATAACAACTCGCTAACGCGGTAGCACTGGCATACCTAGAGGTAGGGTCGGCAAAAGTATCAATGCTACGAGCTTGATCGTGGTTTTCTAAATAAAGCGCATTCCAGCCTTTACCTTCTAATGCATCTTGCCAACGCGATAAAATGCGTTTGAACTCCACTAGATCTAAAGGCACGTTGCTTTGTTCTTCCGACCATAGCTTCATGTGTTCAAACTGAAAAATCATGTTGAAAACACCGCCTTGATCGTGTTCGGTCGCTTCGGCAACCCAAAGTAATGCATTGTCGGCAGTCACCCCATTAGCCTCACCAACTGTCACTATGTTAAAGGGATCAAACGCCTGCTCTTTTAACTCATGCAGATGTTTTTCAATCCCTGCCACATTCATATGATAATCAAACGAAGAGACATACTTTTCACCCTTTGGATTGGGTAAAGAAGGTAAACCTGGTTGTTTCTGAATATGGCTAATTGCATCCACACGGAAGCCATCAATACCACGCTCCAACCACCAATAAATCATTTTAAATAGTGTTTGTTTAACTTCAGGATTTTCCCAATTCAGATCAGGTTGTTTTTTTGAAAATAGGTGCAAGTAGTACTGTGCAGTTTTTTTATCATATTCCCATGCACTGCCATGAAAAATACTTTCCCAGTTGTTTGGGTCGCAAGTCGGTTTTTCAGCGGTAGGCTCACAACCATCACGCCAAATATACCAATCGCGCTTAGGGCTATTTTTGTTATCTCGAGATTCAATGAACCATGGGTGCTCGTCGCTAGTGTGGTTGATCACTAAATCCATAATAATGCGAATGCCACGTTTATGAGCAGCACTGATTAGTTCATCCACATCCTCAAGGGTTCCAAAGTCAGGATGAATCGCTTGATAGTCACTAATATCGTACCCGTTATCATCATTAGGTGATGCATAGAATGGGCAAATCCATATTAAATCAATGCCCAAATCAGCAAGATAATCGAGCTTAGCAATGATGCCATTGATGTCACCAATACCGTCCTGGTTTGTATCATAAAAACTACGGGGATAAATTTGGTAGGCGGTTGCTTTCTTCCACCACGCGAGTGGTTTTGAGTGCATATTAGGAGCGAGTGTCATCGGTTCTACTTAACTATATGCGTTATCGTTAACACATATAGTTAAGTAGAACCGATTTGGACTCAACACAATTTCAGAGGAATTGTGAGCTTTCTCTCATCTTTATGTCGAATGTGCCTTCAACAGAACTGAAATCGCGCTTGAGCAATTTTTTGACAGCTTGGTAGCCCACTTGATAGTAGTTAAAAGCGACAGTCGTCAGGCTCGGGACTAACAAATCGCTGTAGTCATAGTCACCTATGCCTACAATCCATACGTTATGACCGATCTTGAGTTGCTGTTCTTTGGCGCGACGATATAAACGAATGGCAATATTATCGGTGGCACAAAAGTAGACATGATTAGGCTGTAATTGAACGGCCTGATAGCCAGCTTTGTCCTCCGAGTTGGCTAGGGCTTGTAGTGATAAATTCAACTCAGGGACGGTGTCGGTAATAGTGGCTTGCATCAACTTAGTGCGGCTAGAAAGCATACGCTCATCATAAATATAATGTACGGCAGCCAGCGGTGCCTGCTGCTGTTTTAACTGAGTGATGGTGTGGGAGACGAGGGCTTTAATCGCTGCATGATCGGGGTAATATAAACAGCAATGGTGGGGGGTATTTTTGCCAATAAATACCACATTGTCTAAGGTTCGATAAAAAGTCTCTTCGACACTGTGCTTTGACGCAATAATAATCGTGCCCAATGCATTTAAGCCGTTAAACTCTCTCACAGCTTGGCATTCTGACTCATGGTTAAACCCTGTGGCATGAAACAGCATTCGTACTTGTGATTCATTGGCAGCAGCCAGCGCCCCTTTAATCACTAAACTGGTCGTATATGACTCAATACGAGGCGCGATGAAACCAATAATATTGGATTGGCTACGAATGGAGCGAGCAAATATATTAGGCGTGTAATGACTCTCTTTGACGATGGCATCAATTTTAAGGCGGTTCTCTTCCGAGACATAACCGCCATTAAAGTAACGCGACACAGTCATTGTTGAAATTCCAAGCTGCCTTGAAATCTCAGCCATGGTCATTTTTTTACTCATTACCTATTTCCTTCAATAATGCACTATTGCCATATCTCCAAGTGACTTCAAGATACAGAATTCAGAGTTGAGTCACTTGGGCATAGTATCCAATATATTGGCTAACAACACAGTAAATAAAACTGGGTGGACGTATGAGTGTTTAATTTTCACTCACAAGATTTAGACCTGAACTCAAGACCAGGGAGCGAGCATACCTTGGGAAGGTGCGAACAAGTTCCTGATATGAGATCATCATATTCATCCGGAGCGCATCCCAGAGGGACATCATGAGCCATCAACTCACCTTCGCCGATAGTGAATTCAGCACTAAGCGCCGTCAG
>NZ_VDAG01000125.1:0-527 GCF_019584505.1 Kluyvera sp. EC_51
GATTACAAAGCGGGTCGACCGCCAATGCCGGAAGAGTTGCACGACGAGATGCCTGCATTACGCGCCGCCTTTGAGCAACGCGGCGTCCCGTGCTGGTCAACCAGCGGCAACGAAGCCGATGACTTAGCCGCCACGCTGGCGGTCAAAGTGACACAGGCCGGGCATCAGGCAACGATTGTTTCGACAGATAAAGGCTACTGTCAGTTACTTTCACCGACATTACGTATTCGTGATTACTTCCAGAAACGTTGGCTGGATGCGCCATTTATCGATAAAGAATTTGGCGTTCAACCGCAGCAGTTGCCCGATTACTGGGGACTTGCGGGGATCAGCAGTTCAAAGGTACCGGGTGTTTCGGGAATCGGACCAAAAAGCTCCACGCAGCTGCTGGTCGAGTTTCAGAGTCTGGAAGGGATATATGAGAATCTGGATGCGGTTGCCGAAAAGTGGCGCAAAAAATTAGAAACCCATAAAGAGATGGCGTTTCTGTGCCGCGATATTGCCCGCTTACAAACCGATTTGCATAT
>NZ_VDAG01000126.1:0-560 GCF_019584505.1 Kluyvera sp. EC_51
CTTGCGAAAACAACATCACCCAGCAGAGTAGAATTGCTGAAATAAACATTGTTTTTCATGGAGTAATTTGAAGCCGCACTATCACTGAAATACAGAGCTACATCATTAGCTCCGCCCTTACCAGAGTAATCACTAGGTTCCGCAGAGTTACCATAGAAACCACTGTCTTCCAGAGTAGTTACAGAACCTGAAGTCACTGTGGAATCGATAACTGAGATATTGTTATCCCAAGTATGAGATTCAGTAGTGTAAGTATTGTTTACGGTATTACCCTGAGTCAGGCTGATACCAGCAACACGGGAGTTGTTAGAAATATTGATGTTACTTTCGACATCAAGATTCACTGCCAGCCCAAGACCGACACCACCGTTTGCAAACAAACCGGCGTATTCTTCACCTTCACCAGCTGGGGTACGGAAGGTTTCGTTAGTATATTTGGTAACGTCACCATTCAGATATGAATCAGTGAAGTATAAACCTTCGTAATCGTCATCAATTGTAGAATTAGCAATATTTAAAGTGAATACATCACCATCATGCCAATTATCATCAATTACGCG
>NZ_VDAG01000014.1:0-6926 GCF_019584505.1 Kluyvera sp. EC_51
AGACCATCCGGCCTTCAGTATCACGAACCACCAGACGGAAGTGACTGCCCTGGTCGTCTTCGAGTGTGATATTGCTGTACGTGGTAGTGACCGCTTGCGCTTGTCTCCGGGTGAAGGGTCCCGGTGGCAGTAAGTGAGATTCAGGCATATGCCTCCTTAAATGCAAAAAGCCCCTGTTGCCAGAGCAACAGGGGCTGTGAGGACTACTGATACCACTCTGGTTAGAGTGGCAGGATTATCAGAAGGTGACTTTCAGTGTGGCCTGACCGTTGTAACCGTCAACGCTGTTACCGCTGACGCTGCGGGTATAACCGCCCTGCACGCCCAGTGTGACATTCTGCCGTACTCGTGCGTCAATACCCGCCTGCAGGTCAAGCGACGAGCCTTTCTGAGACGGGGTGAAGCTGACATTGCTGCCTGCAGTCGCCGTGCCCATGCTCATATCGCCATCGGAACTGAACGTGCGGATGACCGACGGACGTACCCACCAGTTCACCGGAAGCTCACTTGCGCTGCGCTTCATGCTGTCAGCAAACCCTGTGACCGCAGAGGTACCCTGACCGAAGTCCATTTCAGACGAACTGCCAAAACGGATACCGGCGCGGACATGCTGCGCACTGCCGTCACCAAAGTTCACGTAACCGCCGTTGTCATGCCCATCATCCAGAGACAGTCCTTGCCAGATGTACTGCAGTTGTGGCTCCAGCACCAATCCCTGACTGATGTTAAACGGTAGACCGGTTTCCACAGAGGCCAGCCAGCCAGTGCCGTCAGTATCAAAACGGTTATCCGAAGAGTTGGCTTTCAGGCTGTGACGGGAGCCTTGTGCCACGATATCTGCCCACAATCCACTGGCATCATGAACTGCTGTCAGATAGCCGCCGATGCTGTACACCGTGTCACGCACGCTGCCTGCTGCAGAGCGATCGTCGTTTTTCACATCCACCGACGATTGGCCTACTGCGCCATACAGACCAGTGGTTAGGGAAAGTGTACCGGTATCATGCTTGAACAAGTCACCACCAAGCTGCATAAAACCGTAGCTGCCGCTGCTTTCCGGGGTGTCGCCCTGTGCAATGCCGCCGTTACCATCACGCCCGGTATGCCCGCCCTGAATACGTCCCCAGATCCCTTGGTCGTTCACGGCGCTGCTGCGCTGACTGTATGTTCCCGCCAATGCACGGTCGTAATCCATACTCTGCGCAAACAAAGAGGCGTACAGCGCCACTTCGGCACGGTAACCCGCTTCACTGGTGAGGTACCAGTTTTCATCGGCACTGCCGTGGCTCAGGGTGTAGTTGTACGCCCCGGCCTGCAATTTGCGGCCCAGCGCAAAGGCTCCGGCTTCAGTGGTGGCTCCGTTAATCGCATCCACCACTTTGATGCCGTTGCCGGTTGTTGCTAGGCCCAGCCCTGCATCACCGGTATGGGTGAAGTTCAGCCAAGTTTTGCCGGTTGCCTGTCCGCCGTCAATGACCAGCATATCGGTCGGGAAGGCCGGGTCATCAAGACGAATCGACATGTTGATGGTGCCGTTACGGCCCGTCAGATTGGTGACCGTCAGTGTTTCCGGGACAAATTGACTACCGGTGGCTGGAGTAAAACTGATGGTTCCGGCGTTATCGAGGTTATCGAGCACCGATTTCACTGCCGCCCCACGCTGAATATTCCAGCTGGCAGCGCTGTCGAGGGTGACGTCAGTCGGGTCAATCGCGCCGTTCATCACCGAGTTGCCAGTCAGGCGCACTTGGGTACCAGACTGTGCGATGATATCGCTGTTGATGATCGCATTGTTCAGCGCCAGCGTTCCCTGATTCAGGGTTACCTGTGACTGAGACAACGTGCCATTGCTGACCGTCAGGGTACCGTTACCCTCTTTGAGTAATTGCCCGTCACCACTTACCGAACCGCTGATGGCTGCGTTACCGTTGCTGAAGTGCAGTTGTCCGCTATTGGTGGCACTCCCTGTCAGCGATGCACCGTCGCCAAATGTGGTGGTACCAGTAAGCGTGCCACCTTGGGCCACATTCAGTGTACTGCCTGCACCCACTGTGGTGTTATCCGCACTGCCGTTACCCAGTACCGTGAACTGACTGCCGTTATCAAGACGCAGGTTGCTGGCCTTACCGGTTGCGCCGTCAATGCCGAATGCGCCGGTGGTGTTCGTACCGCTGACCGTTGCACCGGTATCGGCAATCAGCACACCGCCGTCATGCATTACGATGTTCTGCGCCTTACCACCGGTCGCGACGGCCAGAATACTGCCCTGATTAACCGTAGTGGTATCGGCGATGCCATTGCCTAGTACATCAAGACGCCCGCCGTTTTCCAGCAGGACATTGGTAGCGATATGCGTGGTGCCATCAATGAAGAAATCCCCAAGACTGTTCGTCCCGGTAACCGTGGAATCGGTGGTCGCCCATAATGCACCGCCCTGTTTGATGACCACATCCGTCGCGGAAGTGCCCGCATCCACCGACAATATGCCATCCGCTTCCACTGTGACGTTATTCGCCGACCCGGCCACTGCCGTTTTCCCGGCAACAGGTTCATCCTGCCAGATGGACACTTCCAGCCGACCACCACGATTCACGACCGAGCCGATAGCTGTACCACCGGCAAAAACCGACTGTACCCCGCCATTATTGATGGTGGTATTTTCCGCACGTCCACCATCCACCATCTGATACGACAGGTCGGTCAGCAATTCGCCGGAGGGTGAATCATCACCGATAGTGGTGTTCAGGGCAGAGCCACCAGCCTGCACACTCTGCGAGGATGCGCTGTTGCCGTTTGCCACCTCGGTGCCAGTACCATTAAGGATAGTGGTATCCGTTGCCGTCGCTCCGTTCTTCACCACCTGCCAGCCGTTCTGGCTAATCACTGTACCTTCGGCGCTGGCACCTTCATGAACGTACTGGAAGCCACCTTCCAGCAGGGTATTAATTGCCGAACCGTGCACACTCTGGTCGCCGTCCGCTTTAATCACTGTGCTGGTAGCGAGGCCACCAGCGGCAATAATCTGACGACCATCGTTATTAATGGTGGTATCAGTTGCGGTACCGGCAACCCACTGCCCGTCGTTGTTCTCTGCATCGGGACCACCCTGTGCTCCGGTATTCACCACACTACCGGTAGCCTGCGCTCCAGCTTTTACCAGCTGAGCCCCGTCTTTATTAATGATCGTGCCGGAGGTAATACCGCCGCTGTGTACCCACTGTGTACCACCGTCAAGCGTGGTATCTGAAGCTTGACCATGCACGCTCTGACCACCACCGCTGTTGACTGTGGTGTCTGTGGCGCTGCCGCCAGCCAGTACACCCTGCAGCCCGCTATTATTAATGGTGGTCTGGTTTGCCACGCCCCCCGTCTGTACCCACTGACCACCGCTGTTGTCATCATTATCAGCACCGAACTCCAGGCCTGTGTTGATGACTGTGTTGTTTGTCTTACCGAAAACGATCTGTGAGTCGTGATTGCCGATCACCGCACCATTGACTACCTCACCGGCCGCTACCGTACGGGTGTTTCCCGGCGCATCATCAGCCAGTGCCGCAGGGCTTGCCACCAGTCCGGCAACTGCCAGCGCGAGAACAGCAGTGCTGCGCTTTCCTTTTGCTTTTGCCAATTCTGAGACAACAACAAATGCTCCCAAAACTTCGTTCCATACCAGCCGGTAGCTGGTGTTCAGGTTTCGCTTCATCATAAATACCTTGTTGTGTGTAGAATTTCCCCTAAAAGGGTATCGGCAAGAAGCTGATTTCCTTTAGGTTGTAGTTATGTTGGTGATTGCCTGTTGAATAAACTGAAAATGCGGCAGTGCTCGGATAAAACTTAAATCTTCTGTCAGTCGGTAAAAGCGCTCGTTGCGTTTAAAACTCTCAGTGAGGGGCTGCACAAGGTGAATATCACTGAGCGAAAACACCACCGGACGGTCGTGATGCTCCGCAACCAAGTACCAGTGGCTCTGCTGGGCAATCAGCCTGTAAGGGGCCAGTCTTTCGCAACGATTTCCGTCAGTCAGCAACGTGACGCGCTGGCAGGTGGTAATAGCCTGTACCAGCCGGTAAAAGGACAGCTGGGTCGCAGGTGAGCCCACAGAAACCGCATCTCCGGTCAGGCAGGGGGCACCCTCGCAGTTCAGCAGCAGGCTCACCAGCCGACGGTCCAGCCCCGGAAAGAGGCCGGCGATGCCGGTACGGTGGGCAAACGTCAGGACATCCAGCTCGCCCTGCGGCCCGGCCCCTGTCCGTAGGCGATAGCAGCCCTGATGGCATTCGAGATCCAGATAAATCAGCCGTTCACGAAAGTCTCTGTAGAGGGTGCGGACTGACACGTCAAACTCGGTCGCGAGCTTTTGCATATCCAGCGTTTCACCCGCTACGAGGCGGCTGATAATCAACGACAGCCTGACCGCCAGTCTGTCGTAGCGACGCTCTGTCGGTGGCATGATGGTTCCTCCGTGCAGGTTAACCGGTTGAAAGACATGAGATTCTAAAGGAGGGGGTTGTCAGGATATGTCTGTTGGAGCCGCTATTTTGAGGGAGGCCTGAAGCCTGAATCTGTCAGGCCTGCGCCATTTTTCGGTGAAATACTCGGCAAAAATTCCCACCAAAAATGACAGGGAGTGTCATTTATTAACACCGCCGTAACGTTATCTGATGCAAAGTGTGAACTCACGCAGGCCGAAAACCACTGAGCATCGCTTCCGCCATCACCCACAGTGCCCGGTTAAGCTTCACATCACCGTCTATGCCCCGCACGGCACGGGTATGCGTGCGCCCGCCTTTTGCGCTACGACCACTGAGCCCGCCCTTAATCAGGTTCTCCTGAATACGCTGGTACGTGGTCCACAGGTCGTTACTCTCATCCTGCCAGCGGCGCGGGGAGAGCACCTGTGACGGCGCAACCGGCTGGTGGTCCTCCCCGAACCGGTACGTCAGTGCAGCCTGTGCCAGTGCCTGTTGCGCAGGAGGCTGCAACAGCAACGACTGCATCGCATCCCGCTTCTCCTCCACACGGTCAAAAATGCCCAGTACCTCATACGCGCCTTCAATTACCTGACTCACCACGTCCCCCTTGTGCGGCACCCGCACCTCGCCAAACGACTCACCACAGACGAGCCCGTTCTGACAAACTGCGCGAAATAGTCCCGGCAACATCTGGTACGAACTGGTGCCATCATGTGAATTCAGCAAAATGATTTCCGGCACCTGCTTACCGGTAATCTGCCCCTCCCGACGAAGGCGCAGCATATGCTTTGTATGTTCACGACGACCCGGGTCACGCACGCGGGTCTGACAGGCAAAGAATGGCTGGAAGCCTTCTCGCTGTAGGCTGTCGAGCAGGGAGATGGTGGGTATATAGGTATAACGCTCACTACGGGACTCGTGTTTGTCCTCACTGAATACACTGGGCACTACGCGAAACAGCTCTTCACGGGTTAACGGACGGTCGCGACGGATAAGGTTTGCTGCGCCAAAGCGCGAAGCCAGACGGGTCATAAGCAGACTCCTCATAATGGGAAAACAAATAAAAGAAATCCCCGTCGCATCGGCGACAGGGGCAGGGAAGTAACAGGGATGGGTTAAATACTCAGAAGAAGAAATCCCAGACGGCACGGGCCACTGACACCACGGTGGTGCGCACGGCCTGAATGACGGCCCGCACCGGGGCGGGTATCAGGGGAAAGGCACTGATGCTATCGAGTACGGCCCCGATGGTTTCACCAAAATCGCTACGAGCCTGTTCCCGGACTACCGTCGTGCGAAAGGAAGACTGGAGTTGCGACACCACCGGGCTGGTGGCCTCACGTGGCAGGCACTTAATCATTCGCTCGGCCATCACCCGCAGTCCCCACTGAAGACGGACCGACACGGCACACACCGGATGTACGGGCTGGAACAGCTCATGCAGCAGACAGATTTTACGGCTGATATTCTGCTTCTGCGCCGTGGACAACGGTCCCCCACCGCTGGTGGGTTCGGCCTTATCCGACTGGCTGATAACAAACAGCACCTTATGCCGGTATACCTCTCCAATCACCTGATGATAAAAATGTTCATCCACCGCCAGCGCCCGGTCATCGGCCTTAATCAGCCACAGAACCAGGTCGAGCCGGGGGAGTTGTTCGCGGTACATCGCAGCATACTCGGTATCGCGAGCACCACTTTCGCCCACGCCGGGCAGGTCCACCAGCGTCATATAGCGGTCGCCGACTTGCAGGCGAAAGCGCAGTGGCTTGTTCGCGGTACATCGCAGCATACTCGGTATCGCGAGCACCACTTTCGCCCACGCCGGGCAGGTCCACCAGCGTCATATAGCGGTCGCCGACTTGCAGGCGAAAGCGCAGTGGCTCACGGGTACATGCAGCCACATCGCTGACCGGTGATATATCTCCGGCAAACAGGGCATTGCACAGACTGCTCTTCCCAACACCGGTTTTACCCATAATGCCGATCACTGGCTCGTAGCGGGTTAACTGATTTATCTGCTGCAATATACGTTCAGACACCCACTGTGGCAGACCAGCGAGCGATTGCTGAAACGGCTTCAATCCTTCAGAATTGTTCATTACTACTCCTCTGAAAAATAATACAAAAACGGCAGAATCGTGAGATTCCACCGTTAATCTGGTATGTTCAAAGGGATGATATATATCTGAAAATTATTAACTTGATCTACTTTTTGTCTTTTTTACGTGATGAAACAGCCTGCTGCCAAGCATGCTTCATTTTCTGAATAAAGAAATATTTTTCTTCAACTCCAGTGTCCCAACTATCCATGCATGCAATGATCATCTGTATTCTCATTGCAGTGTTATATGGTTTTAAATAAAAGGGGATCATATTTTTATTTCTCAGATACTCCCAGCAATAGATAGCTTGCTTTTCATCTTTTTTATCTAGCCAGTCATAATCAGTAAG
>NZ_VDAG01000015.1:0-530 GCF_019584505.1 Kluyvera sp. EC_51
TTCATGACTGGGGTGAAGTCGTAACAAGGTAACCGTAGGGGAACCTGCGGTTGGATCACCTCCTTACCTTAAAGAAACGTTCTTTGAAGTGCTCACACAGATTGTCTGATGAAAAGTAAATAGCAAGGCGTCTTGCGATTGAGACTTCAGTGTCCCCTTCGTCTAGAGGCCCAGGACACCGCCCTTTCACGGCGTTCTTTGAAGTGCTCACACAGATTGTCTGATGAAAAGTAAATAGCAAGGCGTCTTGCGATTGAGACTTCAGTGTCCCCTTCGTCTAGAGGCCCAGGACACCGCCCTTTCACGGCGGTAACAGGGGTTCGAATCCCCTAGGGGACGCCACTTGCTGGTTTGTGTGAGTGAAAGTCGCCGACCCCAATATCTCAAAACTTACCTTCGGGTGACGTTTGAGATATTTGCTCTTTAAAAATCTGGATCAAGCTGAAAATTGAAACAGCACACTGAACTCTGTTCTCCGTAATAAGAACAGACTGAGGTGTGTTTGAGTCTCTCAAATTTTTGCAGCACGA
>NZ_VDAG01000016.1:0-274 GCF_019584505.1 Kluyvera sp. EC_51
TGAAGACGACGACGTTGATAGGCTGGGTGTGTAAGCGTAGCGATACGTTGAGCTAACCAGTACTAATGAACCGTGAGGCTTAACCTTACAACGCCGAAGATGTTTTGGCGAAAGAAAGACATCGATTTCAGCTTGATTACAGATTACATCAGAACGCAGAAGCGGTCTGATAACAGAATTTGCCTGGCGGCTGTAGCGCGGTGGTCCCACCTGACCCCATGCCGAACTCAGAAGTGAAACGCCGTAGCGCCGATGGTAGTGTGGGGTCTCCCCA
>NZ_VDAG01000016.1:374-102950 GCF_019584505.1 Kluyvera sp. EC_51
TGTAGCGCGGTGGTCCCACCTGACCCCATGCCGAACTCAGAAGTGAAACGCCGTAGCGCCGATGGTAGTGTGGGGTCTCCCCATGCGAGAGTAGGGAACTGCCAGGCATCAAATTTAGTGTGCTGATATGGCTCAGTTGGTAGAGCGCACCCTTGGTAAGGGTGAGGTCCCCAGTTCGACTCTGGGTATCAGCACCAGTTTTTCGGGTTAAAGTTTGGCACTTAGTAAAGAATTTGTCTGGCGGCTGTAGCGCGGTGGTCCCACCTGACCCCATGCCGAACTCAGAAGTGAAACGCCGTAGCGCCGATGGTAGTGTGGGGTCTCCCCATGCGAGAGTAGGGAACTGCCAGACATCAATTAAAGTAAAAAAGCCCATCCGTCAGGATGGGCTTTTTTACGTCTATACGAAAGTAAAAGTACGGTGAAAATCCCCGGGGTCACTGCTGTACGACCGGATACATAGGTAACACTTCAGACCGGGAACATAGGTAACACTTTCCTAGTCTATCCGGATAATACTACGGCTTTTCCGGTCATAGTAAGCAAGCGTTATACGGCTGTAGCGCGGTGGTCCCACCTGACCCCATGCCGAACTCAGAAGTGAAACGCCGTAGCGCCGATGGTAGTGTGGGGTCTCCCCATGCGAGAGTAGGGAACTGCCAGGCATCAATTAGTGAAGAAGCCCATCCTGACGGATGGGCTTTTTTGCGTCTGCGGGAAAGTGAAAGAACGGTGAACATCCCGGGGTCACTGCGTTCGCCCAGGCTACCAATTACTCTTCTGTTTCTAACCATGCCACAATAAACGCCACTATCTCCGGCAAATTATTCAAATCCAGCACCGGCACATCGACATTCAGCGTAATATCGCTGGCCACTGCAATCGTATGTTCATCGATCGTCAACTCGTTCACCGGGTGCCCGGCATCCTGACGAAATAGCAGGATCTTCGCGACGGCTTCATGCTTAAACCCTTCAACCAGCACCAGATCCAGCTTTGAAGCGTCCATCCGACTAACCAGAAACGCCAGGTCTAACTCCTCTTCTTCCGGCGTTTCCGTCATCAGCGCCCAGCGTTGCCGGCTGGCAACCAGCGTCTGTGCCGCCCCCGCCTTGCGAAGTTCGTAGCTATCCTTTCCTGGCTTATCTACATCCATATTGTGATGCGTATGTTTGATAAGCCCTGGACGAATACCCTTTGCACAAAGTTCGGGGATGAGTTTTTTCAGCAGCGTCGTTTTTCCCGTACCGCTCCAGGCGGAAATCGCTAACAATGGGATCATATTCTTTCCTGATTGAGCGTGAGATCTTCCGGGGTATTCATGTTGCGAAATGCCTCTTTTGTGTCGCTAAAATTGACGGAATGGCCGCCAACCTGGCGCATAAACACCATTACGCGACGTTCGCCACTGGCAAGATAATCGACAATCTGTGGGGCCAGACTGCGGTGAGCAAGGGCGACGGCAGGGTGGTCGCGATCGCCATCATGGACCCACACCACTGGGGCATTCTGGCGCTGATCTACCAGGCGTTCGACAAGATTGTCGGGGATAAACGGCGTATCGCAGGGGCAAAACAGAAACCACTCGCCGGATGTCTGCTGCATAACCGATAACAGTCCGGCAAGCGGCCCAGGGAATCCCGACAGCGTATCGGCAATTACCGGAAAGCCGCTCTGTCTGTAGATATCCAGATTACGATTCGCGCTAATGACAACCTCGTTTACCTGCGGAAGAAGACAGTCCACTACGTGTTGCCACAGCGGTTTACCGTTAAGCAGCATTAATCCTTTGTCCTGCCCACCCATTCTTGAGGCTTTGCCGCCTGCTAACACCACACCGGTTATCTGGCACTCTGCTTTCACCGCTATCGCCTCTTTTATTGTGGGGTTTACCCTGCTAACGTGTCTCTATCAAGCGTAAGGAGCACGACCATGAAATGTAAACGTCTGAATGAAGTTATTGAACTCCTCCAGCCAGCCTGGCAGAAAGAGCCGGAGCTGAATTTAATGCAATTTTTGCAGAAACTGGCGAAGGAGTCAGGCTATGACGGCGAATTGGCCGATTTAACGGATGATATTCTGATCTACCATCTGAAAATGCGCGACTCCGCCAAAGACGCGGTTATTCCTGGCATTCAGAAAGATTATGAAGAAGACTTCAAAACCGCGCTGCTGCGCGCTCGCGGCGTAATAAAAGAGTAAAAGGTTGTAAGCAGAGCCACTCAAGGCACCGCGAAATGATATCCTGAATCATTCGTATCGTTATCGGATGTCAGGATGAACGACAAGGCTTTCACTTTCCAGACTCTCCACCCGGATACCATCATCGATGCCCTATTCGATCAAGGTATCCGGGTTGATTCTGGACTCACCCCTCTTAACAGCTACGAGAATCGGGTCTATCAGTTTCAGGATGAAGATCGTCGCCGCATGGTGGTTAAATTCTATCGTCCGGAACGCTGGTCGGCGGCGCAGATTCTTGAAGAGCACCAGTTTGCACTGGAGCTAGTCGAGGATGAGGTTCCGGTTGCCGCACCTATCCTATTTAATGACCAGACTCTGCTCACGCACGAGGGGTTCTATTTTGCCGTCTTCCCGAGCATGGGTGGTCGCCAATTTGAATCAGATAACCTGGATCAGATGGAGTGGGTTGGGCGCTATCTCGGACGCATGCACCAGACTGGCCGCAAATCACGCTTTGCTGCGCGTCCTTCTATCGGCGTAAAAGAGTATCTGATTGAGCCACGTGCCCTTTTTGAGCATTCGGCGCTGATTCCCGCCGGTTTAAAAGACCGTTTCCTGAAAGCGACCGATGACCTGATTGATGCGGTCATGGGGCTATGGCATGGGCGTTTCGATGCTTTACGCTTACACGGCGACTGCCATGCGGGAAATATCCTCTGGCGCGATGGTCCGCTGTTTGTCGATCTTGACGATGCGCGCAACGGCCCCGCCGTTCAGGACCTCTGGATGTTGCTTAACGGCTCTCCTGCTGAGAGACGTATGCAGCTTGAAACTATCGTTGAGGCTTACGAAGAATTCAGCAGCTTTAATTCAGACGAATTGGCGCTGATTGAGCCTTTACGTGCAATGCGGTTGGTTTATTATCTTGCCTGGATTATCAGGCGTTGGGATGACCCTGCATTTCCGAAAAATTTTCCCTGGTTAACCGGGGAAGATTTCTGGCATCAGCAGATCGCGACTTTTATTGAGCAGGTGAAGGTTCTGCAAGAACCCCCTCTTCAGTTAACGCCAATGTATTAATTCGACACAGTCAGGAGAGAGTGAGTTATGAAAAAGGTTTGGCTTGCGCTGGCAGGTATGATTCTGGCATTCAGCGCATCCGCTGCTCAGATTACCGACGGCAAACAATACGTTACGATCGATAAGCCGGTTGCAGGTGAGCCGCAGGTGCTGGAGTTCTTCTCCTTCTACTGCCCGCATTGCTATCAGTTTGAGGAAGTTCTGCACGTTTCCGACAACGTGAAGAAAAAGCTGCCGGAAGGCACCAAAATGACCAAGTACCACGTTGAGTTCCTGGGCCCGTTGGGCAAAGACCTGACTCAGGCGTGGGCGGTAGCGATGGCGCTGGGCGTAGAAGATCAGATCACTGCACCGATGTTTGAAGCGGTACAGAAAACCCAGACCGTGCAGACCGTTGCGGATATCCGCAAAGTCTTCACCGACGCTGGCGTGAAGGGCGAAGATTATGATGCCGCCTGGAACAGCTTCGTGGTGAAATCTCTGGTCGCGCAGCAGGAAAAAGCGGCAGCCGATCTGCAGCTGCAGGGTGTTCCTGCGATGTTTGTTAACGGTAAATACCAGCTGAACCCGCAGGGCATGGACACCAGCAACATGGATGTCTTTGTCGCTCAGTATGCTGATACCGTAAAACAGCTTGTTGAGAAGAAATAATAAAGAAAACGCCGGTCAATGACCGGCGTTTTTGTATTCTGTTTTGATGTCTGTAATCTGATGGTCTTTCTCTTCCCACAGCGCATTCAGCCATAGCTGGAAGCGTCGCTTAAAGTTCTTATCCCCCACGTAATCGCCGTGCATTTCTGGGTCAATGGGACGCAGATTCACGCGGACCACAATGCGCGTCAGTTTACCGCTGAGCATATCGTAGAACGGCGTTTTATCGTTTTCCGGGTAGCAGAGCGTCACGTCGAGCAGCTTATCAAACTGGGTACCTAACACGTTCAGCGCCATGGCAATACCGGCGGCTTTTGGCGGCAGCAAGTTTTGATAAGGCGAACGGGTTTGCAGGCGCTTTTCAGGGGTAAAGCGCGAGCCTTCGACAAAGTTGACGATGGTGGTGGGATGCGCGCGGAATTTCTCGCACGAGCGGCGCGTCGTTTCCACATCTTTACCGCGACGTTCCGGGTGACGAATCAAATAGCTGCGGGAATAGCGACGCATAAATGGCATATCCAGCGCCCAGCATGCCAGCCCCATGAACGGAACCCAGGCCAGCTGCTGCTTCAGGAAATACTTATTCATCGGGATATGCTTGCGGAAAATCACGCACAGCACCACGATGTCTGCCCAGCTGTGGTGGTTACAAATGAGCAGATACCAGTTCTTCTTATTGAGTGTTTCTAGCCCTTCGATATCCCACTTGAGCCAGGGATTGAGATGCAGCAGCGCCGCCAGCCCTTCACACCAGCAGAACATCATAAAGTTGCAGAATACCGAGACGGAGCGCCAGATTGCCGGCACCGGCAAAATCAGTTTAATCATGCCGGCGAGAATAATCGGTATGGAGCACAATATGGTCAATAATATGGTGAGTGCGATACTGATGGGCAGCGTTATCGCAGCGAGTAATCTCGACATAGTTTGTTTATTCAGATAGTTAGTTATTTAACGTGCCCATACAAAAAGGCACAAGGCGCTGATTTTACCAGAAAACGTGTTAAATGACGGTTCTTACCTGAAGAGAAAAATTGTCGCTATGTCTATCCACACTGTGTGAATTACCACCAGATCACGGTTATTAACCACGATCTACATATAATTAATTGAAAATATTGAATTATTTTGTTGTTAACCATCGATTACATATCATTTGTTATTAGTAAAATAAAACTATTCACAAACTTATCCACAATTTGTTTTGCGTGCGATCGCGAGGATCTGCAAATCTTTTCTCGTTATTTTGGCGAAAAACTCATGTTTTCATGCCGTCTGTGGCATCCTTTACCCATAATCTGATAAACAGGCACGGAAATTATGGTTCAGATCCCTGAAAACCCTCTCATCCTCGTTGATGGATCTTCTTATCTCTATCGGGCATATCACGCATTCCCACCGCTGACGAACCGTGCGGGAGAGCCGACGGGCGCGATGTACGGCGTGCTGAACATGCTGCGCAGCCTGATCCTCCAGTATCAGCCAACCCATGCTGCCGTGGTGTTTGATGCGAAGGGAAAAACCTTCCGTGACGAATTGTTTGAAGACTACAAATCACATCGCCCGCCAATGCCGGACGATCTGCGTGCGCAGATTGAACCGCTGCATATCATGGTGAAAGCGATGGGCCTGCCGCTGTTAGCCGTCTCCGGCGTAGAAGCGGATGACGTGATCGGTACGCTGGCGCGTGAAGCGGAAAAAGCGGGCCGCCCGGTGCTTATCAGCACCGGGGATAAAGATATGGCACAGCTTGTCACCCCGGGCATTACGCTTATCAATACCATGACCAATACCATTCTCGGCCCGGACGAAGTGGTGACCAAATACGGCGTGCCGCCGGAGCTGATTATTGACTTCCTCGCGCTGATGGGCGACTCCTCGGATAACATTCCGGGCGTGCCGGGCGTGGGTGAAAAGACCGCGCAGGCGTTGCTGCAAGGGCTAGGTGGCCTCGATACGCTCTACGGTGAACCGGAAAAAATCGCCGGGCTGACCTTCCGTGGCGCCAAGACCATGGCGGCGAAGCTTGAGCAGAACAAAGATCTGGCCTACCTCTCCTATAAGCTGGCGACCATTAAAACGGACGTAGAGCTGGAACTGAGCTGCGAGCAGCTCATTGTTGCGGAGCCTGCGGCCGATGAGCTGCTAACGCTGTTCAAGAAATACGAATTTAAGCGCTGGATAACTGACGTTGAGTCCGGCACCTGGATGCAGGCTAAAGGGACGAAACCTGCCGCTAAACCGGCCAGCAAAGCCGCTGACGTAGACGTTGAGGCTGAAGTCGAAGAGACCGCAGCCACGCTGTCGTCCGAAAACTATGTCACCATCCTCGATGAAGCTACGCTGGTCAGCTGGATTGAGAAGCTGAAGAAAGCGCCTCTGTTTGCTTTCGATACTGAAACCGACAGCCTTGATAACATCTCTGCCAATATGGTGGGCCTGTCGTTTGCGACTGAACCCGGCATTGCTGCCTATGTTCCTGTCGCTCATGACTATCTCGATTCCCCTGACCAGATCTCCCGCGAGCGCGCTTTAGAACTCCTCAAGCCGCTGCTGGAGGATGAAACGCTGCTGAAGGTGGGTCAGAACCTGAAATATGACCGCGGTATTCTTGCCAACTACGGTATTGAACTGCGCGGTATCGCCTATGACACCATGCTGGAGTCCTACACGCTGGATAGCGTTGCCGGTCGCCATGATATGGACAGCCTCTCCGACCGCTGGTTAAAACACAAAACCATCACGTTCGAAGAGATTGCCGGTAAAGGTAAAAATCAGCTGACCTTCAACCAGATTGCGCTGGAAGAAGCCGGTCGCTATGCGGCGGAAGATGCCGACGTGACGCTCCAGCTGCACCTGAAGATGTGGCCGAAGCTGCAGAAGCACGAAGGGCCGCTGCGCATCTTTAACGAGATTGAAATGCCGCTGGTGCCGGTGCTGTCACGTGTTGAACGCAATGGCGTGAAGATTGATCCTGCCGTGCTGCACGCGCATTCGCAGGAGATTGCCAAGCGCCTGATCGAGCTGGAGCAGAAAGCCTACGAGATTGCCGGGGAAGAATTTAACCTCTCCTCGCCGAAGCAGCTGCAGACCATCCTGTTTGAAAAACAGGGCATCAAGCCGCTGAAGAAAACGCCGGGCGGTGCGCCGTCTACGTCGGAAGAGGTGCTGGAAGAGCTGGCGCTCGACTACCCGCTGCCGAAGGTGATTCTGGAGTACCGTGGTCTGGCGAAGCTGAAATCGACCTACACCGATAAGCTGCCGTTGATGATCAACCCGAAAACCGGCCGCGTTCATACCTCCTATCACCAGGCGGTAACCGCAACCGGGCGACTCTCTTCGACCGATCCGAACTTGCAGAACATTCCAGTGCGTAACGAGGAAGGGCGTCGTATTCGTCAGGCGTTTATTGCGCCGGAAGATTACCTCATCGTCTCTGCCGACTACTCGCAAATTGAGCTGCGCATTATGGCGCACCTGTCCCGCGACGAAGGCCTGCTGAACGCGTTTGCCGAAGGTAAGGATATCCACCGTGCCACCGCAGCTGAGGTATTCGGTCTGCCGCTGGAGAGCGTGAGTAGTGAACAGCGTCGCAGCGCTAAGGCGATTAACTTCGGCCTGATTTACGGTATGAGCGCCTTTGGCCTGGCTCGCCAGCTTAATATTCCGCGCAAAGAAGCCCAGAAATATATGGATCTCTACTTCGAGCGTTACCCTGGCGTGCTGGACTATATGGAACGCACCCGTCAGCAGGCTAAAGAGCAGGGCTATGTTGCCACGTTCGACGGTCGTCGCCTCTATCTGCCGGACATCAAATCCAGCAACGGCGCTCGCCGTGCGGGTGCTGAGCGTGCGGCGATTAACGCCCCGATGCAGGGAACCGCTGCCGATATCATCAAACGCGCAATGATTGCGGTGGATGAGTGGTTAGAAAGCGAGAAGCCACGCGTTCGCATGATCATGCAGGTACACGATGAACTGGTCTTTGAGGTGCATAAAGATGACCTCGAGGCGGTATCGAAGAAAGTGCATGAGTTAATGGAAAACAGCACGACGCTGGATGTGCCGTTGTTGGTGGAAGTGGGCAGTGGTGAAAACTGGGATCAAGCTCATTAAGTATCCGATGAATAACGCTCTTTTTTGTAAGTAAGCAACATAACTTATCTAGTTTTGTGATGAACATTAGAATTCGTTATGTAACAAATGAAAAAAAACTACAAAAAATGCTTTCTGAACGGGGTAAAAAAGAGTAGAGTTAATCTCGTAGGGTACAGAGGTAAGATGTTCTATCTTTCAGACCTTTTACTTCACGTAATCGGATTTGGCTGAATATTTTAGCCGCCCCAGTCAGTAATGACTGGGGCGTTTTTTATTGGGCGAAAGAAAAGTTTTCGGCGCGATAAAATCGAAAGGTATTGCGTTAAATCAGTGGGATAGAGCGAGCCCGGAACAGGGCGCTACGCGCCGCTATCCGGGATAAATGCGGGGGGATTACTCTTCTGTAGCCTCAACGTCTTCCTGCGGCGGAATATCGTTAAACCAGCTATCCAGCTTCTGACGCAGCTTATCGACACCCTGCTTTTTCAGTGAAGAAAAAGCTTCAACCTGCACGTCGCCATTAAAAGCCAACGCTGCTTCACGAACCTGGTTCAGCTGCGCCTTACGCGCGCCGCTCGCCAGCTTGTCCGCTTTCGTCAGCAGTACCAGTACCGGGATTTCGCTGGCGACGGCCCACTCGATCATCTGCTGGTCGAGGTCCTTCAGCGGATGGCGAATATCCATCAGCACCACTAATCCTTTCAAACACAGACGTTTCTCCAGGTATTCACCCAGCGCACGCTGCCATTTGATCTTCATCTCTTCCGGAACCTGCGCATAGCCATAACCCGGCAGGTCGACCAGGCGTTTGCCATCGGCGACTTCAAACAGGTTAATCAGCTGAGTACGGCCCGGCGTTTTTGAAGTACGCGCCAGACTTTTCTGGTTGGTGAGCGTATTCAGGGCGCTGGATTTCCCCGCGTTGGAGCGGCCAGCAAAGGCCACTTCGATTCCGGTATCGGAAGGTAAGTGGCGGATGTCAGGCGCACTGGTCACAAAATGCGTCTGTTGATAGTTCCAGTTAGTCAAAACGGTCTTCTCCGTTAAATCAGGCAATGCGGGCGATTATACCCGATCGGCAAAAAAAGACTGGTTTTCCTCTTCGCGCATTGACTGTAAGACGATGCCCTTTCGTTTGTAAGACATTTGCCATTGTCTCTATGCGAAATTTAGGAAAAAACGGGGGCGACATAATATTCAAATCATTTGAAATCATATAGTTAATGTTGGGCAATATTCTGATTTGTCCATTTTTCACCGTTTCGTTGCTTGTTAGTTTAGCCCAACGCTGTAAAGTAGCACCCATCGGCAAGGGCGCCGGAAGGAATATAGACTCAGGATGAGCGGTCAGGAGCGCCAGGAGGCGAAGACCGAAGGAATCAGCCAGGAAGGCGAACGTCTGGAGACGTTAAACACGGATAGGGACCATAACAGGGACTGTTATAGAGCTAACGGATAGACAGGGCGCGTTGAAAGCCAACATGGAATGTAGAACCCGTAAAGGGTTGTGAGTCAGGAAAAAAGGCGACAGATTACTCTGTCGCCTTTTTTCTTTGTTTGCTTTCTGCTAGATTCCGGCTCAATTCTATACTGAATAAAACGGCTTAAAGACAGACATCATGAAAAAACCAACCTCTGCACCGCGCAGTAAAACGCCAGGTAAACAGCGCCGTAAAACGCGTGAAGAACTGAACCTGGAAGCTCGCGAACGTAAAAACGATAAAAAACACCGTGGTAACGCGGCGGGAAGCCGTGCGACTGGCTCTGACGGTGCATCCGGCTCCAATAAACAAAAGCAGCAAAAAGATCCTCGTATTGGCAGTAAAAAACCCATCGCGCTGGGCGTTACTGACGCACCGGTCGTGAAACAGCCCAAACCGAAGAGCGAGAAACCTATGCTTTCACCGCAGGCCGAGCTGGATATGCTGGAGAGAGATGAGCGCCTGGACGCGCTGCTGGAACGTCTGGAAAATGACGAAACCCTGACCGCTGAAGAGCAGAAATGGGTAGACGCTAAACTGGATCGCATCGATGAACTGATGCAGCAACTCGGCCTCTCTTACGATGACGACGAAGAAGAAGAGGAAGAAGAGGGCAAGGAAGACATGATGCGCTTGCTGAGAGGCGGCAACTAACGTTTGCACTCCATTGGCTTGCCAGTCCTGCTTATAACCCTTTTGGTTGTATGTTATCTGGTGTGGTTATTCGTTAAACTACGACGGTTGTCGCGGCGTCAAAAGTGGCTGCGCAACCGGCTGTTGCTTCGTAACGGAGCAGCACCGGCACGCCGTCGTCGTTCGCGATACCATCGGAAGGAGTGAGCATGTCTGAGCAGTTAATCGACTGGGATCTGGCCCTGATCCAGAAATATAACTATTCCGGGCCGCGCTATACCTCGTATCCCACCGCACTGGAATTCTCTGACGCCTTTGGCGAACCTGAGTTTCATAACGCCGTTGCGCGTTACCCCGAACGTCCGCTGTCGCTGTACGTGCATATTCCGTTCTGCCACAAGCTCTGCTATTTCTGCGGCTGCAATAAAATTGTTACCCGCCAGCAGCATAAAGCTGACCAGTATCTCGATGTGCTGGAGCAGGAAATTCGCCAGCGCGCGCCGCTGTTTACCGGCCGTCACGTCAGCCAGCTTCACTGGGGCGGCGGTACGCCAACCTATCTGAACAAGGCGCAAATCAGCCGCTTGATGACGCTGCTGCGCGAGCATTTTCACTTTGATGCCGACGCGGAAATCTCTATTGAAGTCGACCCGCGCGAAATTGAGCTGGACGTTATCGACCACCTGCGCGCCGAGGGCTTTAACCGCCTGAGCATGGGCGTACAGGACTTCAACAAAGAAGTGCAGCGGCTGGTGAATCGCGAGCAGGACGAAGACTTTATCTTTGCGCTGCTCAACCACGCGCGCGAAATTGGTTTCACCTCGACCAATATCGACCTTATCTACGGCCTGCCGAAGCAAACGCCAGAGAGCTTTGCCTTTACCCTGCAGCGCGTTGCCGAGCTGAACCCTGACCGTCTGAGCGTGTTTAACTACGCGCACTTGCCGACGTTGTTTGCCGCTCAGCGCAAGATTAAAGACGCGGACCTGCCGTCGGCGCAGCAGAAGCTGGATATCTTGCAGGAAACCATCGGCTCGCTGACTCAGGCAGGCTACCAGTTTATCGGTATGGATCACTTTGCCCGCCCGGATAACGAACTGGCCGTAGCCCAGCGCGAAGGTGTGCTGCATCGCAACTTCCAGGGCTACACCACCCAGGGCGATACCGACCTGCTGGGTATGGGCGTATCCGCGATCAGCATGATTGGTGACTGCTACGCGCAGAACCAAAAAGAGCTGAAGCTCTATTACCAGCAGGTTGCCGAGCAGGGTAATGCGCTGTGGCGCGGCATTGCGTTGACTCGTGATGACTGTATCCGTCGCGATGTTATCAAAGCGCTTATCTGTAACTTCAGCCTCGATTTCGCGGCAATAGAGCAACAGTGGGCGCTGAAGTTTAGCGACTATTTTGCCGAAGACCTGAAGCTGCTGGCACCGTTGGCGCAGGATGGGCTGGTGGATGTGAATGAGAAGGGGATTAAGGTGACGGCGAAAGGTCGTCTGTTAATTCGTAATATCTGCATGTGCTTTGATGCCTATCTGCGACAGAAGGCGCGGATGCAGCAGTTCTCGCGGGTGATTTAGCGATGATATTGCCCGGCGGCGCTACGCTTACCGGGCTAAGAGGCCGGATAAGCGCAAGCGCCATCCGGCTTAGCTAAACAGCCCGACCAGCGCGGCACACAGCACGGCAGCAACGGCCGTCTGTGGTGAATGACCGGCGGCGCCGCTTGAAGCCAAATTAATCAATGATTCAAACATTATCGTCCCCTCGAATTTGCGGGCTGAATAATACTGAACTCATCGAAACAGTAAAGTATAAAATTGCAGCAACTTGCGCGAATCGAGCAATATTTACACTTCACTCTGGCCTTACTCCATTCCCAATTCTTTCAGCTTACGCGTCAGGGTATTGCGACCCCAGCCAAGCAGGCGAGCCGCTTCCTGTTTGTGCCCCTGCGTGTAGCGCAGCGCGGTGGTCAGCAGCGTACGCTCCATCTCCGGCTGGGCCTCAGAAAGCAGATTTTGATGACCGGAACGCAGCGCTCTGTCAGCCCACTGCGCCAGCAGCGTTGCCCAGCTATCCGGCAGCGACGTTGCCGTGGTGCTGTCCGGCATACTGGCTTCAAACAGCTCGCTCGGCAGATCCTGAATCAGCACCTCTTGTCCTGCGGCCATCACCGTGAGCCAGCGGCAGGTGTTTTCCAACTGACGCACGTTACCCGGCCAGGCCAGGCGCGTTAACGCCGCTTCGGTTTCCGGGTGCAGCAGCTTGGCTTCCACGCCCAGTTCGCGCGCGGCAACCTGTAAGAAATGGTGTGCCAGGCGTGGAATATCTTCCCGGCGCTCGCGCAGCGGCGGCAGGTGGACGCGGATTACGTTCAGGCGGTGGAATAAGTCCTCGCGGAATTTGCCTTCCTGAACGCGCTGTTCGAGGTTCTGGTGGGTTGCCGCGATGATGCGTACGTCAACCTTCACCGGGGCATAGCCGCCGACGCGGTAAAACTGACCGTCGGCCAATACGCGCAGCAAGCGGGTCTGGACGTCCATCGGCATATCGCCAATTTCATCGAGGAACAGCGTGCCGCCGTCGGCCTGCTCAAATCGACCCTGGCGAACGGTATTCGCGCCGGTAAATGCCCCTTTCTCATGGCCAAACAGCTCAGACTCAATCAGGTCTTTTGGAATTGCCGCCATGTTGAGCGCGATAAACGGTGCTTTAACGCGAGGGCTATGGCGATGCAGCGCATGGGCAACCAGCTCTTTACCGGTACCGGACTCGCCGTTAATCAGCACGCTGATAGACGAGCGTGAGAGGCGACCGATAATGCGAAACACGTCCTGCATAGCGGGTGCTTCACCGATGATATCGGTGGTTGGGTCATTGACCTGTACGTTGCGCGGCTGCTGCTGCTCCTGGTAGTGGCTAATCGCCCGCTCGACCAGCGCGACCGCTTCATCGATATCAAACGGTTTTGGCAGGTAGTCAAACGCTCCCTGCTGGTAGGCGCTAACGGCGGCATCCAGATCGGAGTGCGCGGTCATTATGATGACCGGAAGCATCGGGTGGCGCTGCTTAATTTGCGTTAACAGCGCCAGACCGTCCATTCCGGGCATGCGGATATCGGACATCAGCACGTCAGGCGTTTTGGTGGCCAGCGCATCCAGCACCTCTTTTCCGCCTTCAAACGTGGTGCAGGTTAACCCCGCGCCGGTGAGCGCGCGTTCAAGCACCCAACGGATGGAGCTATCGTCATCAACGACCCAGACTATCCCTCGTTGCATAAACACACCTTATTTCTTGATTGGCAGGAAAACCGAGAACTCGGTATGGCCTGGCCAACTGGTAAATTCAATTTTGCCGGAGTGCTGATCGATAAGGCTGCGCGCTATCGACAGACCCAGCCCGGTGCCGCCTTCGCGGCCGCTGACCATCGGGTAAAACAGCGTATCCTGCAAATGCGATGGAATACCGGGGCCGTTATCTTCAACATCAATTCGAGCGGCCAGTCGGTAGCGTACGCCGTGCAGCGTTAACTGAAATGCGGTGCGGGTGCGCAGGACAATTTCGCCCCCTTCCGGGCCAAGCGCCTGCAGCGCGTTGCGCACAATATTCAGCAGAACTTGTTCAATCTGGTCTGGATCGTGCGGAAGTTCCGGCAAACTTGGATCGTAATCGCGCACCAGAGTGACGTTCTCCGGCAGCTCCATCGACACCAATTTGACGACGCGTTCCGCCACTTTATGAATGCTCTCGGTGATGTGCGTACCGGGATGCTGTGGGCCAAGCAGACGGTCGACCAGATTCCGCAGGCGGTCGGCCTGCTCAATGATGACGTTGGTGTACTCGGTCAGCGCCGGGTCTGGCAGCGCCTTACTGAGTAGCTGTGCAGCGCCGCGTAAGCCACCCAGCGGGTTTTTAATCTCGTGGGCGAGCCCTCGTACCAGATCGCGCGCTGCGATTTGCTGGGCGTGCTGGAGCTGCTCCTGGCTGAGGCGGCGTTGATTATCCATTGGCGCCATTTCCAGCAGGATGAAACCGTCTGGCAGACGCTGTGCGGTCAGCGAAAGAATATGCGAGCGTCCGTCAATCACCAGCGTCACTTCGTTATCGGTAAACCCCTGGCCCGTTTGCAGGCTCTCCTGCATCAAGCCAATGTTCAGCGAGAAATAGCTCAGAAGCTCGGGTAAGGGCGTACCAAAGAGTTTGCGCGCGCTCTGCGCCAGTAGTTGCTGTGCGGCAGGGTTCGCATAGTGAACGGCCAGGTCATCATCGACCAGTAAAATGCTGTTGATTAACGAGTTAAGGATCTGCCCAGCATCGGGCAGTGCGCCTGTTGCCATTTAGCAGTCTCCTGAAAAGGCTTGCACTGTTTTAGTGCAGTATAGCTTTTTACGGGTAAAAAGCGCGAGATATCAGGTTGTTGGTGGAGAAAAAAGCCCATCCTGAGATGGGCTGAAAGTTTCCACGGCAACTTAATTCCAGGGAGTGCGCCAGAACCTAAGGGCAATGGCGCGGCTTCAGCTGGAAAGTACAACTCAAAATACGATTAGACGCTGTAGTACAGCTCGAACTCAACCGGGTGCGGAGTCATACGTACGCGGTCGTTTTCTTCGGTGCGCAGCGTGATGTAAGCGTCGATAGCTTCATCAGTGAACACGCCACCTGCGGTCAGGAACTCGCGGTCTGCATCGAGAGCCTGCAGCGCTTCTTCCAGAGAGCCAGCAACCTGTGGGATCTCTTTCGCTTCTTCTGGCGGCAGGTCGTACAGGTTTTTGTCCATGGCTTCGCCAGGGTGGATTTTGTTCTTGATGCCGTCCAGGCCAGCCATCAGCAGTGCCGCGAAGCACAGGTATGGGTTAGCCGCTGGGTCCGGGAAGCGCACTTCGATACGACGCGCTTTCGGAGAAGCAACAACCGGAATACGGATGGATGCAGAACGGTTACGGGCAGAGTAAGCCAGCATAACCGGTGCTTCGTAACCCGGGACCAGACGCTTGTAGGAGTTGGTGGTCGGGTTAGCCAGGGCGTTGATAGCTTTAGCGTGTTTGATAACACCGCCGATGTAGTGCAGCGCTTGCTCGGACAGGCCAGCATATTTGTCGCCGGAGAACAGGTTTACGCCGTTCTTGGACAGGGACATGTGGCAGTGCATGCCGGAACCGTTATCGCCAAACATTGGTTTTGGCATAAAGGTCGCGGTTTTACCGAAGCGGTGAGCAACGTTGTGCACAACATATTTGTAGATCTGAATTTCGTCCGCTTTCTTGGTCATGGTGTTGAAGCGGGTTGCGATTTCGTTCTGGCCAGCAGTCGCAACTTCGTGGTGATGTGCTTCAACAACCAGGCCCATCTCTTCCATGATCAGACACATGGTAGAACGGATGTCCTGTGAGGAATCAACCGGAGGAACTGGGAAGTAACCGCCTTTAACGCCTGGACGGTGACCTTTGTTACCACCTTCGTATTTGGTGGAGGAGTTCCATGCGCCTTCGATGTCATCGATAGCAACGTGAGAACCGGAGATGGATGCGCCGAAGCGGATGTCATCAAACAGGAAGAATTCTGGCTCTGGCCCGAACAGAACGGTGTCAGCGATGCCGGTAGCGCGCAGGTATTCTTCAGCGCGTTTAGCGATGGAGCGCGGGTCACGGTCGTAGCCCTGCAGTGTACCTGGTTCCAGGATGTCACAACGAATGATCAGGGTAGACTCTTCAAAGAACGGGTCGATGAGAGCGGTAGATGCATCTGGCATCAGAACCATGTCGGATTCGTTAATGCCTTTCCAGCCACCGATAGAGGAGCCGTCAAACATTTTGCCTTCTTCGAAGAATTCGGCATTTACCTGATGCGCAGGAATAGTGACGTGCTGTTCTTTACCTTTGGTATCGGTGAAGCGCAGATCGACAAACTTCACTTCGTGCTCATTCAGCATCGTCAAAACGTGTTCAGCGGACATACTTAACATCTCCCGGATTTATCATTGTCGTCGTGGTAACGAGGTCTTCAATCACTGCTTAAAGTGGCGTTGTTGCCCTGAAATATACAAAGCGAAATCTGTGCCAACTTTTAAATCACCCCCAAAAGGCGTTATCATGCGCACCATAGTGCAAAAGGGCTGCACCACGATAGCGTCTTTGCACCATTATAGTGCTTATCCTGAAGCGATGAGCACCATATTGGTGCAAATTGTGATTAGGTGCCCTTTTTATGCTCCGTGAAAGCGATCACAAAGGAACTCTGCAATACTTGTTTGCGGAGGATCTCTGTGATCCTGTTTTGTAGTGCGATTAATCCGTGTACAATAACGCGCTATTTCTAATGCCCGAGGCAAAGTTGTGATCGAAAATTTGCGTAACATCGCCATCATCGCGCACGTTGACCATGGTAAAACTACCCTGGTCGATAAGCTGCTGCAGCAATCCGGTACGTTTGATGCACGTGCTGAAACTCAAGAACGTGTGATGGACTCCAACGATTTGGAGAAAGAGCGTGGGATTACCATCCTCGCGAAAAACACCGCAATCAAATGGAATGATTACCGTATCAACATCGTTGATACCCCAGGGCACGCCGACTTCGGTGGTGAAGTTGAGCGCGTCATGTCCATGGTTGACTCTGTGCTGCTGGTAGTTGATGCAATGGATGGCCCGATGCCGCAGACGCGCTTCGTGACCAAAAAAGCATTTGCTCATGGTTTGAAGCCAATTGTTGTTATCAACAAAGTTGACCGTCCAGGCGCGCGTCCTGATTGGGTTGTTGACCAGGTATTCGACCTGTTCGTTAACCTCGACGCGACCGACGAACAGCTGGACTTCCCTATCGTTTACGCTTCCGCGCTGAACGGTATCGCAGGTCTGGATCACGAAAATATGGCGGAAGACATGACCCCGCTGTATCAGACCATCGTTGATCGTGTACCAGCTCCAGACGTAGACCTGGATGGCCCGCTGCAGATGCAAATCTCCCAGTTGGACTACAACAACTACGTTGGTGTTATCGGTATCGGCCGTATCAAACGCGGTAAAGTGAAGCCAAACCAGCAGATCACTATCATCGATAGCGAAGGCAAAACCCGTAACGGTAAAGTTGGTAAAGTACTGACTCACCTGGGTCTGGAGCGTATCGATAGCGACCTGGCTGAAGCTGGCGACATCATCGCGATCACCGGTCTGGGCGAGCTGAACATCTCCGACACCATCTGCGACCCGCAGAACGTCGAAGCGCTGCCAGCACTGTCCGTTGATGAACCGACGGTAACCATGTTCTTCAACGTCAACACCTCTCCATTCTGTGGTAAAGAAGGTAAGTACGTTACCTCTCGCCAGATTCTGGACCGTCTGAAGAAAGAACTGGTACACAACGTGGCACTGCGCGTTGAAGAAACTCCGGATGCAGACGCATTCCGCGTTTCTGGCCGTGGTGAACTGCACCTGTCCGTTCTGATTGAAAACATGCGTCGTGAAGGTTTCGAAATGGCGGTTTCCCGTCCGAAAGTAATCTTCCGCGAAATCGATGGCCGTAAACAAGAGCCATTCGAAAACGTAACGCTGGACGTCGAAGAGCAGCACCAGGGTTCTGTCATGCAGGCACTGGGTGAGCGTAAAGGCGACCTGAAAAACATGAATCCAGACGGAAAAGGCCGCGTACGTCTCGACTACGTGATCCCAAGCCGTGGTCTGATCGGCTTCCGTTCAGAATTCATGACCATGACCTCCGGTACCGGTCTGCTGTACTCCACCTTCAGCCACTACGACGACGTTCGTCCGGGTGAAGTGGGCCAGCGTCAGAACGGCGTACTGATCTCCAACGGTCAGGGTAAAGCGGTTGCGTTCGCACTGTTCAGCCTGCAGGACCGCGGTAAGCTGTTCCTGGGCCACGGCGCAGAAGTTTACGAAGGCCAGATCATCGGTATTCACAGCCGTTCTAACGACCTGACTGTAAACTGCCTGACCGGTAAAAAACTGACCAACATGCGTGCTTCTGGTACTGATGAAGCCACCACGCTGGTCCCAGCTCAGAAAATGACTCTGGAACAAGCTCTGGAGTTCATCGATGACGACGAACTGGTAGAAGTTACCCCAACGTCTATCCGTATCCGTAAACGTCACCTGACTGAAAATGACCGTAAACGCGCGATGCGCGGTCCAAAAGAAGATTAATTTCTCTCTTTTGTCGTGACCTAAAACCCCGCCTATATGGCGGGGTTTTTCTTTTTGAAATAGAGCGCGTTTGTTCATGGTCAAAGTTCTCCTTTCCCGCTAGAGTGAAATTTCCACGGCGTGAACGGAGGCAAAAATGCTCTATATCTTTGATTTAGGTAATGTGATTGTCGACATTGATTTCAACCGTGTTCTGGGTACGTGGAGCGATCTCGCCCGCGTTCCGCTGGCTCGGCTAAAGCAGAGTTTCACTATGGGAGAGGTATTTCATCAGCATGAGCGCGGTGAAATATCGGATGAAGCGTTTGCAAAAGCCATGTGCCACGATATGGAGCTACCGCTCAGCTACGAGCAGTTTGCCCATGGCTGGCAGGCGGTTTTTGTGGCGCTGCGCCCTGAAGTTATCGACATAATGAAAACGCTGCGCGAGCAGGGGCATCGTGTCGTCGTCCTGTCTAATACCAACGCACTGCACACCACTTTCTGGCCGGATGAATACCCGGAAATCTATGCTGCTGCCGACCACGTTTATCTCTCCCAGGAGATGGGAATGCGTAAACCAGAAGCACGGATTTACCAGCGCGTACTCGAGTCGGAAGGTTTTTCCGCTGCCGATGCGGTCTTTTTTGACGATAACGCCGATAATATAGAGGGCGCTAACCAGTTGGGGATCACCAGCGTGCTGGTGACCGGGAGAGAAACCCTACCCAACTATTTTATGAAGTCGTTATGCTAAAAACCGTTCATCAAAAACTGATTCATCATACCCGGCCGCTGGTGGCGTGGAGTAAATTCCTCTGGCGGCGCATCGAAGAAGATAATATGACGACACTGGCGGGCAACCTGGCCTACGTGTCGTTGCTTTCCATTGTGCCGCTGGTGGCGGTGATTTTTGCCCTGTTCGCAGCATTTCCCATGTTTTCGGAAGTTAGCCTGCAGATTCGCCATTTTGTGTTCGCTAACTTCCTGCCCGCAACCGGCGACGTTATTCAGCGCTATATCGAGCAGTTTGTCGCCAACTCCAACAGGATGACCGCGTTTGGTGCCTGCGGCCTGATTATTACCGCGCTGCTGTTGATGTACTCCATCGATAGCGCCTTGAACACTATCTGGCGGAGCAAGCGCACGCGCCCAAAGGTTTACTCATTTGCCGTTTACTGGATGATCCTGACACTGGGGCCGTTGTTGGCCGGGGTGAGTCTGGCAATTAGTTCCTATTTGCTGTCGCTACGCTGGGCCAGCGAACTGAACGGCGTGATTGATAACCTGCTGCGGGTTTTCCCGTTGCTGCTTTCCTGGCTGTCGTTCTGGCTGCTCTATAGTGTGGTGCCGACCACCCAGGTGCCGAATCGTGATGCGATTATTGGGGCGCTGGTAGCGGCGTTACTGCATGAACTGGGTAAGAAGGTGTTCTCGCTCTATATCACCGCGTTTCCATCCTATCAGCTGATTTACGGCGTGTTGGCGGTGATCCCCATTTTGTTTGTCTGGGTCTACTGGACCTGGTGTATCGTCTTGCTAGGTGCCGAAATAACTGTCACTCTCGGTGAATACCGAAAATTGAAAACAGAACAACAAGAAGCCGAAGAATCATGATTGCATTAATTCAGCGAGTCACTCGCACTAGCGTCAGCGTGGCGGATGAAGTGACGGGAGAGATTGGCCTGGGGCTGTTGGTGCTGCTGGGCGTAGAGAAGGATGATGACGAGCAGAAGGCAAACCGCCTGTGCGAGCGCGTGCTGGGTTACCGTATCTTCAGCGATGCGGACGGTAAGATGAACCTGAACGTGCAGCAGGCCGGCGGTAGCGTGCTGGTGGTGTCGCAGTTTACGCTAGCGGCCGATACCGAACGCGGTATGCGCCCGGGCTTCTCAAAAGGCGCCGCGCCGGATCGTGCCGAAGCGCTCTATGACTATTTTGTACAACGCTGTCGCCAACAGGACATGAACACGCAAACAGGACGATTCGCAGCGGATATGCAGGTGTCGCTGGTCAATGACGGCCCCGTGACGTTCTGGTTACAAGTATGACCACGCTTCCCGTTAGGACGTGGGCGACAAAAGAGAGTGCCATTATGTACCATCTCAGAGTACCGCAGACTGAAGAAGAGTTAGAGCAGTATTACCAGTTCCGCTGGGAAATGCTGCGTAAACCCCTGCATCAGCCCAAAGGTTCCGAACGTGATGCCTGGGATGCCATGGCGCACCATCAGATGGTGGTTGATGAGCTGGGAAAGCTGGTCGCCGTAGGGCGGCTGTATATCAATGCGGATAATGAAGCTTCTATCCGCTTTATGGCGGTTCATCCTGAGGTTCAGGATAAAGGGCTGGGGACGCTTATCGCGATGACGCTGGAGTCCGTCGCGCGCCAGGAAGGGGTGAAACGCGTCACCTGTAGCGCGCGTGAAGACGCCGTGCCGTTCTTTTCCAAACTAGGATTCAAGAACGAAGGGGAGATAACGACCCCGCAGACAACCCCCGTTCGCCACTTCCTGATGATTAAACCTGTTGCCTCGCTGGACGATATTCTGCACCGCGGCGACTGGTGTGCGCAGCTGCAGCAGGCCTGGTACGATCATATTCCGCTCAGCGAGAAAATGGGCGTGCGCATCCAGCAGTATACCGGGCAGAAATTTATTACCACCATGCCGGAAACCGGCAACCAGAACCCACACCATACGCTGTTTGCCGGTAGCCTCTTTTCGCTGGCGACGCTTACCGGCTGGGGGCTTATCTGGCTGATGCTGCGTGAACGCCACCTGGGCGGCACTATTATTCTGGCCGATGCCCATATCCGCTATCGAAAACCTATCACCGGTAAACCGACAGCCATCGCCGACCTCGGCTCGCTAAGCGGCGACCTGGACCGACTGGCCCGAGGGCGTAAAGCGCGCGTGCAGATGCAGGTTGAACTGTTCGGCGATGACACCCCTGGCGTGGTGTTTGAGGGAACCTATATCGTGCTGCCTGCAAAACCATTCGGTTCGTATGTCGAGGGCGGGAACGAAGAGGAGTAGGGTATCTCTTTTCGCCCAACATATTCAGTGGCCCGCCACCCTTCGGGCCACGTCCTGCATTGCCTCCCGCGCCGTTTGACTTATGCCACCTAGCTGGAAAAAGCCGTGAATAACGCCGAGATAGCGTTGGCTGGTGCATGACACACCTTGCCGGGTGAGCCGTTCAAAAAGTGCTTCTCCTTCATCCCGCAGCGGATCGTACTCGGCGGTGATGATATGCACCGGCGGCAGGCCGTTAAAATCATCGCGCCAAAGCGGGCTGGCTTCCGGGTGCTGTGGGTCGTGTTCCTGAAGATACATTTCAAAGCCGGAGAGCAGCGTGTCGCGGGTAATGATGTAGTCCTGGCCATTGCTGACATAGCTTGCAAAGCTGGATGTTGCGTCAAGCATAGGGTAAATCAGCACGAGTTTCGCGGGAGCCCACACGGCGGAAGCTTTCAGGCGCAGCGCGGTTACCAGCGCCAGATGCGCGCCCGCGCTGTCCCCCATCAGTGTTACCCGCTGGCGGTCAATACCCAACTGCTGCGCGTATTTGTGGATCAGGTTGGCACCGCGCTCGGCGTCATCGTGGGCGGCGGGGAAAGTGTGCTCTGGTGCCAGCCGGTACTGCACCGCAATGACCCGACACTCGCTATGCCAGGCTAATTGTCGCAGCTGATTATCATGGGTGATAAACCCACCGCTGACAAAACAGCCGCCATGAAAGTAAACAATGCAGGGGAGTGACGATGCTGGATTTAGCGGCGAAATGACGCGAAATGTCATCTCTTCGAGCACAATATCTTCTGATTTGACGCGAATCTCTTTTTCGCCTGCCAGCGCTGTGCTGGCAATATACCCCTTTCTCCGGTCATCAATATTCTGCTTGCGTGAAGAGGGGCGACCCGCTGCAATAAACTCAGCAACTAACTGCGCAATGCCGTTTTCCAATGCCATGATGATGTCCTTTTTGCTGTATAAACATACAGCTTTATAGCCTGGTTTATCGCGAATGAAAACGGGGAAATTGGGTAGGGTGGTGATTGTGGATAGCGGCTCGCAAAAATGCACGATTTCTCCATTGCAGCCTATAACCTCATTTAAATCACGTGTATTTTGTTCACTTGTTGAGCACTGGTGATATACTGGAGGTATATATGAGCGTGATGGTTGAAAGGGATATGGGCAGAATACTTCTCGATTTGTCGGATGAGGTGATTAAGCGCCTCGACATCCTTAAACAGCAGCGAAATCTTCCCCGTGCGGAACTGTTGCGTGAAGCCGTTGAGCAATATCTGGAAAAGCAAAGCCAGGCTGAGCTTATGATCTCGGGCGCGCTTGGGATCTGGCAAGAGTGTGAAGAAGATGGCGTTGAGTATGAACGTAAGCTCCGTGAAGAGTGGTAGCGATGAAAAGACCCGTTCTTTTTGATACCAATATTTTAATCGATCTCTTCAGCGGACGGATGGAGGCGAAGCGGACGATGGACTCCTATCCTCCGCAACATGCGATAAGCCTGATAACCTGGATGGAGGTCATGATCGGGGCAAAGCGTTTTCATCAGGAGCAGCGAACGCGAATTGCCTTGGGCGCATTTGAAATTATTGGTGTGACAGAAGAGATTGCGGAGCAGAGTGTGAATCTACGTCAGGAGTATGGTATGAAACTGCCCGATGCCATTATTCTGGCGACTGCACATGTTCATCGTCGGGAACTGGTGACGCGCAATACAAAGGATTTTGCGGGACTTCCGGGCGTGATTTTACCCTATGCGCTGTAAACCGGGCCGAAAATGCAGCCCGGTTTAGCGCGGGAATTTACTCCCCTTCCCCCGGGAACAAGAACGGGTTAATCGAGCTGCGGGCGAACCCTTCCTGCTCCATTCGCGCGTCCAGTACCAGTGAGGCAAGGTCGTCGGCAACCGCTTCGACTTTCGGGTCTTTTTCCTGATAGAGAATCTTTAGGTAAGTGCCGCAGTCACCGCAGCTTTCGGCTTTGATGGCAGCCTGCTCGTTGTCCAGTGACCAGTAATGCAGGTCGCGGCTCTGTTCGCAGTTGCTGCACTTCACGCGCACCACGTGCCATTCGGTTTCACACAGGTTGCAGTGCAGATAGCGCAGCCCCTGAGTAGTACCAATTTGCACCATGCTGGAGACCGGCATTGAGCCGCAAACCGGGCAGAACTGGCGCTGTTCGCCGTATTCGGCACGGGCTTTTCCCGGAATCAGACTGGCCATTTGCGCCCAGTAAAGCGACAGAGCAGCCCAGATAAACGGCGCTTTATCGCTGCTCACGGAAGCAAAGTCAGAGGCAAACAGCGCGCTCGCCATCTGCTCCAGCTCCTGCTCGGAGGCTTTCTCCAGATTCTCGATGACCGCCAGCGCTGGGCCACTCATCTCTGGCTTCAGCTCGGCAATCATCGATTGCAGCAGCGTGTGCCAGTGCTTGTCGCGCGGCAGAACGTGAATATCCAGCGGCGGCTTGCCTTGGTCATTCGCTTCTTTGATGCGCGCAGTGAGATCCATTTTCAGCGGGTGGTCGTACAGCACCACTTCCTGTGCGTGGGCGATGAGCGCAGCAAAGCGCAGGTAATCACCCAGCGGATTATTCTCTGCCAGCTCGCGCAGACGTTCGGCGCGGCGGTTGTAGAGGTTCTTGAGTCTGGGGAACAACAACGGCGGAATGACTTCCGCCGTACGTTTCTCGCTCGAACCCAGCTCATCTTGCGGGATTATGCGAATACTCATTCAGATGACTTTTCCTGTTTCTGGCGGACTTCACGGTACCAGCGCGGGTGGTGTTTCTTCGCCCACGTTTTGGTAACCCATCCCTCCACCATCGCGGTAATGGTGCCTTTCACCCAAAGGGCGGCGTAGATATGCACCATGATAACCACAATTAACGCCACTGCGGCAAATGAATGCAGCATTAGCGCAAATCGGATCACCGGGATTGAGAAAGCAGGCGCAAAGTACGGACGCCAGATAATCACACCGCTCACCAGCAGCAGCACCAGGAAGATAATCGCCGCCCAGAATACGCATTTCTGACCGAAGTTATAACGCCCGGTGTCACCTACTTCCTCGTTGACGACGATCTTACGAATATTCTTCGCCCAAAAGATATCATCCCGATTGATTAGATTGTGGTGCCAGTAACGGAAAAACATGATGATAAACGAGGCAAACATGATGACCCCGACAAACGGGTGCAGAATTCGCGCCAGCTGCGGAGTCCCCATGATTTGCATCAGCCAGTTGAAGGAGGGGAAGAAAAATCCCAGCCCGCTTATCGCCGCCAGCATGAAGCAGAAGGCGGTGACCCAGTGGTTGATGCGTTCCGGCGCCGTGTAGCGCACGATGGTGTCACGTTTTTTCATTTGCGCACCTCATCGTCTTTCTCATCCAGATTGTCTTCTTCCTCTTCTGCACGGTTCGGACCGACCCCGACGTAGTGGAAGATGCTCGCGGCGAACGTAGCGGCAAAGCCGATAGCGGCCAGCGGTTTCCAGACGCCTTTCCAGAACTTCACGGTGGCGCTGATTTCCGGGTTCTCCGGCAGACCGTGGTACAGATTCGGTTTATCGGCATGGTGCAGCACGTACATCACGTGCGTACCGCCAACGCCAGCCGGATCGTACAGGCCCGCATTGTCGTAACCACGGGTTTTCAGTTCGGCCACGCGCTCGCCCGCCAGCACTTTCATATCCTCTTTGGAACCAAAGTGGATAGCGCCGGTTGGGCAGGTTTTCACGCATGCCGGTTCTTGCCCGACGTTCACGCGGTCAACGCACAGCGTACATTTGTAGACGCGGTTGTCTTCCGGGTTGAGTCGCGGCACGTTGAACGGGCAGCCAGCAATACAGTAGCCGCAGCCAATGCACTGCTCTGACTGGAAGTCGACGATGCCGTTGGCATACTGAATGATAGCCCCTTCCGACGGGCATGCCTTCAGGCAGCCCGGGTCGGCGCAGTGCATACAGCCATCCTTACGGATGAGCCACTCTAGTTTGTCGTTCTGTTCCACTTCCGAGAAACGCATTACCGTCCAGGATTTGGCGGTTAAATCCGCCGGGTTGTCATACACCCCGACGTTGCTGCCAATCTCGTCACGGATGTCGTTCCACTCTGAACAGGCCACCTGACAGGCTTTACAGCCGATACAGGTGGTCACGTCGATAAGCTTCGCCACCTCTTCCTGGTGATCCCGCGCGCGAGGCGCGGGAGTGAAACCGTTAGTGGCGGAACGACGGATGATGTCCTGCGATTGATAAGCCATAGGTCGTCTCCGTTACACCTTTTCCACGTTCACCAGGAAGGACTTGAATTCCGGCGTCTGCGAGTTCGCATCGCCGACGGACGGAGTCAGGGTATTCGCAATAAACCCTTTCTTCGCCACGCCTTCATAGCCCCAGTGGATTGGAATACCGATGGTATCGATATCCTTACCGTCAACTTTCAGCGTGCGGATACGCTTGGTCACCACCGCCTTGGCTTTGATATAGCCGCGGTTAGAGGAGACCTTCACGGTATCGCCATGGCCGATGCCGAGCTTATCGGCGAGCTTCTCACCAATCTCCACGAACTGTTCCGGCTGTGCGATGGCGTTAAGCAGCGCATGCTTGGTCCAGTAGTGGAAGTGCTCGGTCAGACGGTAGGTGGTACCGACGTACGGGAACTTATCCGCTTTACCCAACGCTTCCCTATCACCTTTAAAGATACGAGCGGCAGGGTTAGAGATGACGTTCGGGTGCAGCGGGTTGGTGCCCAGCGGCGTTTCAAACGGCTCGTAGTGTTCCGGGAACGGACCTTCAGCCATCTTATCGAGGGCAAATAGGCGACCCATCCCTTCCGGCTGCATGATAAACGGCCCAACGTTGCTGCCCGGTGCCGCGGCGCTGTAGTCCGGAATATCCACGCCGCCCCATTTCGCGCCGTCCCATTTGAGGAGTTGGCGCTTCGGATCCCACGGGTTACCCTGCGGGTCTGCGGAGGCACGGTTATACAGGATGCGACGGTTCAGCGGCCATGCCCAGGCCCAGCCCAGCGTGTTGCCAAGGCCGGATGGGTCGGCGTTATCACGACGCGCCATCTGGTTGCCGTCCGGCGTCCAGCTACCGGCGAAGATCCAGCAACCGCTGGCGGTGGTACCGTCATCGCGCAGTTGGGCGAACGAGCTCAGCTGTTGGCCTTTCTTCACGATAACCGCGCCGGTGGCCGGGTCGATAATATCGGCCAGCGCCTTACCGTTGTTCTCCATCGCCACTTCCTCAGACGCAGGCTCATCCGGCGTTGAGTAGTTCCAGCTCATGTTCAGTACCTGTTCAGGTACTGGGCCGCCCTCTTCGGCGTACATCTTACGCAGGCGTAAGAAGATGCCGGCCAGGATCTCACCGTCGGTGACGGCATCCCCCGGGGCGTCCGCGCCTTTCCAGTGCCACTGCAGCCAGCGGCCGGAGTTAACGATAGAACCGTTCTCTTCGGCGAAGCAGGTGGACGGCAGGCGGAACACTTCAGTCTGGATTTTCGACGGATCAACATCGTTCGACTCGCCGTGGTTTTGCCAGAAGGTCGCCGTTTCGGTGTTGAGTGGGTCAATGGTGACGAGGAACTTCAGTTTAGAAAGCGCCGCGACCGTTTTGTTTTTGTTCGGGAATGACGCCACCGGGTTAAAGCCCTGGCACAGATAGCCGTTGACCTTACCCTCGTTCATCATCTCGAAGTACTGCAGGACGTCGTACCCTTTGTCCCACTTCGGCAGCCAGTCAAAGCCCCAGCTATTTTCCGCCGTCGCTTTATCGCCGTAGAAGGTCTTCATCATCGAGACGAAGAATTTCGGGTAGTTGCCCCAGTAGTTCACCTGACCATCCAGCAGCGGTTTAGGCGTGTTGGCGGTGAGGTAGGTTTGCAGGTCAGTCTGCTTCTCGTTTGGCAGCGTCATGTAGCCCGGCAGGCTCGTCGACAGCAGGCCGAGGTCGGTCAGACCCTGGATGTTGGAGTGGCCGCGCAGGGCGTTCACGCCGCCGCCTGCCATACCCATGTTGCCGAGCAGCAGCTGAATCATCGCCATGGTACGGATGTTCTGCGAACCGATGGAGTGCTGCGTCCAGCCCAGTGCATACAGGAACGAGGCGGTTTTATCGTGCGCGCTGGTCTCTGCGATGTACTCGCAGACTTTCAGGAAGTCGGCTTTTGGCGTACCGCAAATCTTCTCTACCATCTCCGGCGTGTAGCGGGAAATATGCTGTTTCAGCAGATTCCAGACGCAGCGCGGATGGGTGAGAGTGGTATCGCGTTTCGCGTGGCCGTTCTCATCCAGTTCGTAGTTCCAGGAGGTCTTATCGTACTTACGCGCTTCGGCGTCGTAGCCGCTGAACAGGCCGTCGTTGAAGCTAAAGTCTTCACGCACGATAAGGCTGGCGTTGGTATAGGCTTCGGTGTACTCGCGGTTGAATTTTTCGTTATTCAACAGGTACAGCATCACGCCCGACAGGAAGGTAATGTCGGTACCGGAGCGAATTGGGGCGTAGAAATCCGCCACTGACGCGGTTCGCGTAAAGCGGGGGTCGATAACAATCAGCTTCGCGCCATTATGGATCTTGGCTTCCATCGCCCAGCGGAATCCCACCGGATGCGCTTCTGCCGCGTTCCCACCCATCACGACGATGAGGTTGGCGTTCTTCATGTCAACCCAGTGGTTGGTCATCGCACCGCGACCAAATGTTGGAGCAAGACTTGCTACCGTTGGTCCGTGTCAGACACGCGCTTGGTTGTCGACCGCGAGCATACCGAGCGCGCGGGTGAATTTCTGTGTTAAGAAGCCGGTTTCGTTACTGGAAGCAGAGGCGCACAGCATACCGGTCGTCAACCAACGGTTAACGGTGGTGCCTGCTTCGTTTTTCTCGATAAAGTTGGCGTCGCGGTCGGCCTTCATCAGCTTGGCGATGCGGTCGAACGCTTCATCCCAGCTGATTTGTTGCCATTTATTGGAGCCAGGAGCGCGGTATTCAGGGTATTTCAGACGGCTTTCAGAGTGGATAAAGTCCACCAGGCCTGCGCCTTTCGGGCACAGCGCGCCGCGGTTTACCGGGTGATCCGGATCCCCTTCGATGTGGAAAATTGAGGCTTTTGCGTTTTTTGCGCCGTCGCCGAGGCTATACATTAAAAGCCCACAACCGACAGAGCAGTAAGTGCAGGTGTTACGGGTCTCACGGGTGCGCAGCAATTTATACTGCCGTGTTTCCGCGAGTGCGATGCCTGGGGCAAAGCCCAGTGCGGCTGCCGTGGTTCCTGCCATACCGCCAGCGCAGATCTTAAAGAACTGCCTTCTGCTGACCTGCATGGATCGCTCCTTGTTTCGACATTGTCATTGCTTGTAGTTGTTCTCCGTCGTAGTCAGACGAAGATTCTGAATACTAAGATGCCCTCAGTTCCAGGAGGGCTTTGGTTCAGAATACCACAATATCGGTAGGCTTGTTCCAATGCGGTTAATGATAGGTGAATGGATTTTGCGCGGATTAACATTGAATCGTGAGATTTATCACATTTAACTCAGTTTATCGCGTTACTTTGGCGGGTGAT
Source organism: Kluyvera sp. EC_51 (assembly GCF_019584505.1). Taxonomy (NCBI): domain Bacteria; kingdom Pseudomonadati; phylum Pseudomonadota; class Gammaproteobacteria; order Enterobacterales; family Enterobacteriaceae; genus Kluyvera; species Kluyvera sp. EC_51. The sequence continues at coordinate 29,239 of NZ_VDAG01000016.1, forward strand.
TAACGAAGATAACCACAAGGTAGTACCTATAGTTTACACAGACTTTTTGTAGCAGAATGTCGCTAAAAAATGCGCACTGTGCGTTATTGCACCACAAAGTTGATCCATAATAAGCCTCAATTCCCTCCTGTTGTGATGGAATAGACGCCCCTTATTGTTGAAGTCGTTCAGAGTACTTGCCGTGTTTAATGTTAAAGATGAAGTCGAACCCTCGTTGCAGCTAATTGGCGCGGTCGAGCGTTCCGTCTTCAGAAGGCCAAAAATTATGCAACCGACACAGGATATTCTTGCTGAAGAAGTTCCCGTTGCGCTGGTCTACAACGGCATTTCCCACGTCGTGATGATGGCGACGCCGAAAGACCTCGAAGCCTTTGCGATTGGCTTTTCTCTGTCTGAGGGCATTATCGAACACCCGCGTGAAATTTTCGGCATGGACGTGGTGCCGGCCTGTAACGGCGTGGAAGTCAGAATCGAACTCTCCAGCCGTCGCTTTATGGGGCTCAAAGAGCGCCGTCGCGCGCTTGCCGGGCGTACCGGGTGCGGCGTCTGCGGCGTTGAACAGCTTAACGATATCGGTAAGCCTATTCAGCCGCTACCTTTCAGCCAGACCTTCGACCTGGCCCACCTTGACCATGCGCTCAGACACTTAAACGATGTGCAACCGGTTGGTCGTGAAACGGGCTGCACCCATGCGGCGGCCTGGGTGATGCCATCGGGTGAACTGGCGGGCGGGCATGAAGACGTGGGCCGCCACGTGGCGCTGGATAAACTGCTGGGCCATCGTGCGCAAGAAGGCATGCGCTGGCAGCGAGGCGCTGCGCTGGTTTCCAGTCGCGCCAGCTATGAAATGGTGCAGAAGTCAGCCATGTGTGGCGTTGAGATTTTGTTTGCGGTCTCTGCAGCTACTACGTTGGCGGTGGAAGTTGCCGAGCGTTGCAACCTGACGCTGGTGGGTTTTTGCAAGCCGGGCAGAGCGACGATTTATACCCACCCAGAGCGCTTATTGACGGAGTAATGACGCCAGGCAGCCAGCAAAATGCTGCCTGAAAACGCCATCTCCATGATGATAGCCATCGGCGAACCGACAATCACATTGTTTAGCACCCAGCATAAACTACCTCCTAGCGTGTATCCTCGCAGTTTATTGGTTTTATCCTGAAAAGAGGCGAAGGTCATCAGCAGGCTGCCGGCCAACGGCAACAGGTTTGTCATTCCCTGCCAGAAACAGGCGCTACAGATTAACGACGCCGCCATAAATACCCACATTGCCCATAGGCGCTGCGTCAGGATCGCTGCCGTAAAGCGGCAAGCCGCAATCGTCATCAACCCGGATGCCACAGGTTGCTCCAGCAGATAAAAATGGAGCGCCAGCAGGCTGGTTGAGCCAGCAAGAAGGGTGAGCGTCATGGTTCGATGACGAAAGTGAAAGGCAGAAATATCCAGCCCAAAACTGATGCCAGCAAGGATCTGGGAAACAAGAAATGTGGTCATAACGGACGCCATTGCACAAATGAATGGCGGAACAATAAGTGACGCCATCGGCGATGGCGTTAACCTTTGTTAAGACGTTGGCGAATGCGCGAAAGACTGACTGGCGTAATCCCGATATAGCTGGCGAGATCCCGTTGCGTAAGCTGTGACTCCCAGCCCGGGAACTGGCTCTGAATATACCGATAGCGTTGCTCAGGGGTATTGAGCAGCAGCATCTGCTCCTTTTTTTCTTTGTAGATAAGTTGCTGAATGAGAAACTGCATTTTGCAGTCCTGATTTTCGGCGGCATCCAGAAAAGAGAGGGGAACTTCACTGACCTCTCCCGCCGCGAGCGCCTGCAGGCTGTAATCAGCAGGGGTAGCCGTTAACCAGTTGAGATATAAAAAGCAGCACTCCCCCGAAAAATAGAACTCTTTTACCCGCTCCACGCCCTGGTCTGAGTGATAAACCGCGCGAACAACACCATGATGCAAATAGTAAAAATAGCTTTGCATCTCCCCCTGATGGAGGAGCCAGTCGCCCGCCGACAGCGGTTTTCTTCGACTCTCCAGTAAACCTTTTAGATCCTGACTTAATAACATTTTTTATCTCAAAAAAATTGAAAGATAAATGCAAATCATTCCGCTATTAGTTGATGAGAATGTGGCCTACTATTTATCACATCAAGGCAACACGCCTTATCTAAACAACCAAGTGAAAGGGTTTATATCATGAAAAGCATCAAAACTTTTGTCGCAGTTATCGCACTCTCCGCTTCTTTCGGTACCTTCGCTGCTCAGACCGTGACCGCAACAGCCTCCACAATGGATGGTGCAGAAGCTAAAATCGCCGCTCAGGCACAGGCTGCAGGGGCATCGTCTTATAAAATTACCGAAGCGTTTACCGGTAACCGTGTGCACATGACCGCACAGCTGAATAAATAAGCGAAAAGCACCTGTAGAAAGAGCGCCCCAGGGGCGCTTTTTTTGTTTCTGCTAAAGATCCCCACGCATCACTCCCTTCTTAAGACAAAATTATGTGTCGATGTTCACATTTTTGCTCTCTCATAAAAACGTCACTAACCCTGAAAACCATTTGTTTATTTACGGGTATTTGCCCATAAAATAACTTCCTGATAATTAAAGTTTTTAATTAGTAAGTGTCGTTGTGATCTCATTTTAAAAATGAGATTTAAATCACAAAAAACACCGTTTTTTATTATGTGTCAATATTAGGCCTGACTTAAATTATCGCTATTATGTGATCTTCGTTGCAAATAGAGGTCTTGAAGTCAGGGAAAAATGCTTTCACGGAAACAGGTGAGGGCAGAAGATGAAAATCGGTATTGTCATTAGCGGTGGAGATGTCTCTGGAATAAATAATTTTATTTTCCAGGTCGCGAGACTTGCCTGTGCACAGATCACGCTATTTAACGGTGGCATACCGGGTTTATTAGATAAAAATCATCGGGAGGTCTCCTGGTCCGATTTAGTAGATTTTTCTATTTCCTCTATTCCACTTATTACGTCTGGCCGTACAGCGCGAAATTTACAGCGCAGTGAGTACGAAACCATTGCGAAGAAAATAAAGTCGTTACGGATTGATGTGCTGATTATGGCTGGCGGTGATGGCAGTCTGCAATTCCTGAATACGCTCAGCGAATTTGATATTAACTGTTTTGGCGTCGGTATGACGATCGACAATGATGTTTATGGCAGCGACTACACCATTGGCTTTTCTACCGCCTGCGAGCAAATTATCAAAGAAGTATCGCGCTTAAGAAATACCGGCAGGGCCCTTCCCGGGCGCGTTTTTATGGCGGAGATTCTGGGCGGTTATTGCGGCGAGTTAACGCTGCAATCGGCGATAAAATCGAACGCCGATATTGCGCTGATTCCAGAAGCGCAGATCCCTCTGGACGCTCTGGCAGAGCGTATTAAGCAAAAACTGGCTAGCCAGAATAGCGTCGTTATTCTGTGCTCTGAAGGCTACACCCGCGAGTACTCTCCGGGCTTTCAGGGCGCAATAGATACCATGATAAAACAACTCGAACCGCGTATTGGCGTGCGTATCCGCAAAACCATCATTGGTTACGGTTTACGCAGTGGCGACCCGACCTGTGAGGAGATTTATCAGGGTACCATTATGGCGAATGAAGTGGTTCGCTGTATTCAATCTGGTATGAGAAATAAAGCCGTTATTATTAATTCAAGCAATAAACCTATTCCGATTGATTTAGTCAGTATGAAAAAACGTCTGGTTGATACCGACGGACATTATTATAAACTTGCCAAACAACTCAATATAATTTGAGGAGACCCTACATGCTGAAAATTCTCTGCGTATGTGGCTGCGGCCTCGGCTCAAGCTTTGCTATTGAAATGACCGCCAAGGCCGTTTTAAAAAAACTGGAAATTCCGGCGCATATTGAACACACCACGGTATCGGAGGCCGGGGCATTTAAATCTGACATGATTCTGACGCAAAAAACCTTTGCCGATATTCTGACAGCCGATGCCAGCGAAGAAGAGATAAAACGCGTGGTGATTTTAAATAAGCTGACGGACAAAGATGAGATCGAACAAAAGATTGTCGCGTTTTTAAATGAACGTAATTTACAGGTAGCCGACTATGAATAGTGTCGTTGAGTTTATCGTCAAAGATTTGCTCGGCCAGGCTTCAATACTCATCGCCTTTATTGCGATGCTGGGGCTTATCCTACAGAAAAAATCACCGGGCAAGACGGCTGAGGGCACATTTAAAACCCTGCTCGGTTTTTTAATCATGATGGCCGGTATCAACATCATTGTGGCCACGCTGACGTTCCTGAATGACATCTTCACTCAGGGCTTTGGCATGAAGGGTTACATTACCGATGTCGCGGCGATTGCCGGTTTAGCCAACCGCGAGCTGGGTTCCGAGGTGGCGCTGACCCTGCTGGTGATTTTTGCCGTCAACATCATCATCGCTCGCCTGACGCCACTGAAATATATCTTCCTGACTGGCCAGGCGCTGCTGTGGATGGCGACTATTGGTGCCGTTATCGGCTATAAAGCCGGGCTGACGGGGCTGCCGCTGATTTTGACCGGCGGGATCTTCGGCGGCGTAATGGCGGTACTGATGCCCGCGCTGGCGCAACCGGTGGTGCGGCGGATCACCGGCTCAGATGACGTCGCGCTGGGGCACTTCTGCACCATTGGTTACCTGGTGCAGGCGGCGGTCGCTAAAGTGGTCGGCAAAGGCTCTCGCTCCACGGAAGATCTTGAATTACCGGATAACTTCAAGTTTCTGCAGGACACCTATCTCGCTATGGCAGTGGTCATGGTGCCGATGTACCTCATTCCGGCATTGGCAGCAGGCCCGGCATATATCGGCCAGTTCTCTAACGGCATTAACTACCTGATGTACGCCTTTATGCAGTCCATCCAGTTTGTAGCCGGGGTCTTCGTTCTCTATAGCGGCGTGCGCCTGCTGCTCAATGAACTGGTGCCAGCGTTTCGCGGGATTGCAATGCGCATCGTCCCTGATGCCAAACCAGCGCTGGACTGCCCGGTACTGTTCCCTTATGCGCCAAATGCCGTGATTGTTGGCTTCCTGGCAACAACGGTCGGTTCGATCATCGGCATGCTGGTCTTCCCGATGTTCGGTCTGGCGATGATTCTGCCCGGCCTGCTCACTAACTTCTTTGCGGGCGGCACGGCGGGTGTATTTGGCAATGCGTTGGGCGGTCGTCGCGGGGCGATGATTGGCGGTGTGGTGCACGGGCTGTTTATCACCTTCCTGCCCGCCATTCTGGTGCCGATGCTTGAAAGTTACGGCTTTACCGGCGTGACGTTCAGCGATTCGGATGTGATTAGTTCTGGGCTGGTATTAGGCCACGCCTTCCAGAATAACTGGTTATTTGTCGCGTTGTTTATTGTCTTTGTCGCCGCACTGGCATGGTTTGTAAACGGTAAATCAGCTAAGCCGAAAGGGGAAAACGTTCATGAGTCTGTATAACTTCAACGATATTCTTAATATTGCCCAGCAGAGAAATTTTAAAGCCATCGGGTCGTTTAATTTGCACTGTATTGAAATGCTGCCCGCGTTTTTCAAAGCCGCGCAGCAGAGTAACAGCCCGCTAATGATCCAAATTTCCACCGGGACGGCGGAATATTTAGGCTATCGTTTACTCGTGGATGCCGTTAGCTCGCTGGCCGAAAGTGAAAATGTGCCAACCTGCCTGCATCTGGATCACTGCTCGGATATCAGCGCCATTGAAACGGCAATGAACGCTGGGTTCTCGTCGGTGATGTATGACGGTTCCCATCTCAACCTGGAGGAGAATATTGGCAACACGCGCATCGTGGTTGAAATGGCGCGCCCGCGTAATATTACGGTTGAGGGGGAGCTGGGCGCCATTGGTGGCTCTGAAGACGGCAAAGCCGTCGCCGTAGAGGATATCTGCTTCACCACGGTAGAGGACGCCAAACGCTTCGTCGATGAAACCCAAGTCGATATGCTGGCGGTCTCTGTGGGGACGGTGCACGGGCTGTATACCGGCAAGGCAAAAATCCAGCACCAGCGGCTTAAGGATATTAGTGCGGCAACCGGCGTGCCTCTGGTGTTGCACGGCGGCACCGGCGTGAGCGATGAGGATATGCGCCTGGCGGTGACTGAGGGAATTAACAAGGTCAACGTCGGCACAGAAATGAATGTGCAGTGGGTTGATCAATGTAAAACCGCCTTTGAAAAAGGCAAAGTGAATGACAGCGTGCGGAAGTTTTTAATTCCAGCAAATAATGCCGTCACTCATGTATTAATGGAAAAGATCGCTTTATTTAAATAAACGTCTCTTTATTACTCGATATTTCGTTACCCTGTTGTTCATCAGGGAGGGGATTCGCTATGTTTGAATCATTGAAAACGTTGTGGAAAAAGCAAGATAGTCCGTCGGAAGATTATGATGAACAGTCGCTTCTGCTGGCGGTGGAAATATCCCGATTAGAAGGTGAATTACAGGGTAACCCGAGTGATGGCGAGATACAGAAAGCATTAATGCTGATTTATAACCGGGCATTGTCGGTATATGCCAAAAGCAAAACGCACCGACAGGAAATTGACGCTCTGTTTATCCGTATCGATGAATTACGCAACATTATTCGCCGTAACATTTAGGGAGTGGGTATGACGATTAAAGAGCTACTCATAGAAGCCGATGCTATTCAGGTTGGTGTCACTGAGTCGGACTGGCAGAAGGTGATCCAGCTGGCCGCCACGCCGCTGATTGAAAACGGCTATATCTCGGCTGATTACGGCCAGGCCGTTATTGAAAACACCCTGAACCACGGCGCGTATTACGTGTTTGACGAAGGGGTTGCCATTCCGCATGCGCGTCCTGAGTGCGGCGTGAAGCGGAACTGTTTTAGCCTGGTGCTGTTAGAGAAACCGATTCGGTTTGCCGAAAGCGAGGCCGCGGATATCGTCATTATGTTCGGCGCGCAGGACAGTAATGCGCATATTGAAGAGGGGATCCGCGCCATTATCTCGCTGCTGGATAACGATGAGCGCATGGCCAAACTGCGGGCAGCAAACTCGAAAGAGGAGGTTGTGGCGCTGCTATGAAAAGAGACCTTACGCCAAACTGTAAAACCGTCATTCTGGTGAACGGCATACCTGCCTCTGGAAAAAGCACCATTGCCCGCCAGCTTTCGCAGACTTTTGGCTTGCCGCTGCTGACAATCGACGGAATCAAAGAGCCCTTTATGGCGCGCTTTACCGATATCGACCGCCCCTTCAACCGCCAGCTCGGCTGTGCTGCCTACGAGGCTATCTGGTCGATTGTGGGACAGTCTCCGGCGGGCTGTGTCTGGGTGATTGATGCCTGGTTTGGTTTCCAGCCTAAAGAGATGCTGCAGCGATTAGTGCAGGACGCCGGGGTTGAGCGGATTATCGAAGTCTGGAACCAGATCTCTCCTGAGGTCGCGGTGGCGCGCTATGCTCAGCGGTTAGCGCAGCGCTTGCCGGGTCATCCCGGAGAAGAGTATCTACCCGAACTGGCGCTGCTGGCCGAGCGGGCCGAACCGATGCGTCTGGGGGCTGTGTATTGCGTCGATCAGCAGGTGCAGCCCGATATTGGAGAGGTCTGCGACTGGGTCGATATGCAGTTGAAAAATTAATCAATTAATTTGAATGATGAAAACAAATCCTTCCGCTTTTCGTTGAACGATGTGAGGGCTATTATTTATCACATCAAGGCAACACGCCTTATCAAAACAACTAAGTGAAAGGGTTTACATCATGAAAAGCATCAAAACTTTTGTTGCAGTTATCGCACTCGCCGCTTCTTTCGGTACCTTCGCTGCTCAGACCGTGACCGCAACGGCCTCCACAATGGACGGTGCAGAAGCTAAAATCGCCGCTCAGGCACAGGCTGCAGGCGCATCGTCTTATAAAATTACCGAAGCGTTTACTGGTAACCGTGTGCACATGACTGCACAGCTGAATAAATAAGCGTAAGTTACTGTCGAAAGAGCGCCCCTGGGGCGCTTTTTTCGTTTCAGTTAATACCCGCCAGACGCAGCAGCGCGGTCGCCACCGCAGCGGCAATAATCACTATGATAAGCGGCGCTTTGCGCCAGGCCAGAAACACGGCAAAACCTACCCCCAGCACGCGCGCCGCACCGGAGAAATGCTCACCCTCATAGAACGTGGTCGCCAGCGCGACGGAAAAGAGCAGTACCGTGGCGGCATCGGAAAGCAGTGCCTGAGAGCGTTCCGAAAAGGCCAGACGATTGCCGAGCTTTGCGCCGCCGAGACGCATCAGATAGGTTCCCAGCGAAAGAATGACGATCCCGGCGATAAACAGCGTCATGTTACCCATTATTTTTTCCTCGCCAGCAGGCCAAACAGGGAAAGCAGAACCGGTAATCCAACCGGCGCGAACGGTACGGCGGCAAGCGACAGCGCCGCGCCGCTGCAGGCACGAATCAGCGTGGTACGGTTTTTAAAGGCCGGGATCACCAGCGCCAACAGAATGGCCGGGAAAACAGCATCCAGCCCGATGGTTTCCGGGGCTGGGAGTAATCGCCCTACTGCTGCGCCAAACAGCGCGCCGAGCGGCCAGAAAATGGCGACGCCAGCCCCGCAGAGCCAGAAGGCAGCCTTACGCTGCTCGGGTGTAGGCTGCGAGAGGCCAAAGACCACGCTCTCGTCATTCATGATATGGCAGCCAATAAAGCTGGCGGCGCTCTTGCCGACCAGGTCACGCACCGTCACGCCGAAAGGAATATGGCGGGCATTGACTAACAGACCGGCCGCTGCCGCTGCTAACGGGTTACCGCCGCTGGCGACGATGCCGATAAACATAAACTCTGACGCGCCCGCGAGGACCGAAACCGAGAGCAGCAGCGGCACCCACAGCGGAAAGCCGTACGCCATTGCCAGTGAACCATAAGAGACGCCGACCACGCCGACCGCCAGACAGACGAGGAAAATCGCCTTAATCGTGCTGCCTTTCAGGCAGGAGAACATTTTTAATGACATCTAAATTTACCATATCGAACGATATATCCATTATAATGAACGAATCAGTGTGGTAGTTCAAGATGAACATTTCGTTCGATATATAAAACGATGGAGTTGTGTATGACACAGCCAATCAGCGTGATTGCCAAAAGCCTGGTGCGTGAGCGAGCGAGGACCGGATTGTCTCTGGCCGAAATCGCACGTCGTGCCGGTATTGCCAAATCGACGCTTTCCCAGCTTGAGGCCGGGAACGGTAATCCTAGCCTGGAAACCCTATGGGCGCTCTGCGTCGCGCTGGACATCCCTTTTGCGCGCCTGCTTGAGCCACAGCCCAATAAAACCCAGGTGATCCGCCGGGGAGAGGGAACGAAGGTTATTGCCGAGCAGGCCAACTATCAGGCTACGCTGCTTGCTACCTGCCCGCCGGGGGCGCGTCGCGATATTTATCTGCTGACCACGCAGCCGGGCGCAGACCGTATTTCACATCCGCATCCACCGGGTTCTATCGAACATATTATTGTGACGCAGGGGCGAGCGCTGGTTGGCCTGACCGCCGCGCCGGAAGAGTTGAATGCCGGTGATTACATCTGCTATCCCGCCGACGAACCGCATCTTTTTAAAGCGCTAGAGCCAGATACGCTGGCGATTCTGGTCGCCGAGCAGAACTGATCGTAGAGGCGCGCAGTGATATATTAATTACTGCGCGTATTTTTATATTTATATCCCAAAACTAATATTATAATTTTATTGTTTATTTACCGTAATAATTCCTAATTATATATATTGCTCACCCTTCTCTTTTCTTTCTCTACCGTGTTACCTCGCTCACGATATTAAAATTAGAGATGTTTACCGGCTAAAATATATTAGCTAGTGTCTTTGGTGCTTGTTATGAAATGTGTCCGTACGTAACTGGCGATTTCTACCGACAAATGAATAATAAAAATACATTCATGGTCGTTATAAAACACCAAAAATCGTATTTTGATTTTTCGGGATATTCTTTATTTCAAGGAAAGCAAATAATGAAGAAATCGACGCTCTCGCTGGCAATAGGATTATTGCTGGTGGCCAATACCGGTTTTGCGAAAACAACGAACATGACGTTAGAGCAAAGGCTGGCGCAGTTAGAATCACGTCTGGAAGCAGCAGAGAATCGCGCAGCAAAAGCAGAACAGCAGGTTGAAACGCTGCGCGTTCAGCAGGCTGCTGAAATCAACGAGATTAAGGCTGCACAGGGCAATACGCCGGTGAACGGTCAGGCTTCGGCCGAAGAGACTCACATCAATGCCAATAAACCTAATCTTATTCTTTCCGGCTACGGCGATCTGAAAATTTACGGCGACGTAGAATTTAATATGGATGCGGAAAGTAAGCACGGCTTACTCGCCATGACCAACCCCAACTACGACGGCGATCCGAGCAATGAGAAATGGGACGTCAACGGACGCATTCTGCTGGGATTTGACGGTATGCGTAAGCTGAATAACGGCTACTTTGCCGGTTTCTCCGCGCAGCCGCTGGGCGATCTTTCCGGGACGGTGAATATTGATGATGCGGCGTTCTTCTTTGGTAAAGAGGATGACTGGAAAATTAAAGTGGGTCGTTTTGAAGCCTACGATATGTTCCCATTAAATCAGGATACGTTTGTTGAGCACTCGGGTAATACCGCTAACGACCTCTACGATGACGGCAGCGGCTATATCTATATGATGAAAGAAGGTCGCGGTCGTTCTGATTCCGGCGGCAGCTTCCTGATGAGCAAGCAGATAGATAACTGGTATTTCGAATTAAACACCCTGCTGGAAGACGGTACCTCGCTCTACAACGATGGCGATTACCATGGTCGTAGCCTGGAACAGCAGAAGAACGTGGCCTATCTGCGCCCGATTATCGCCTGGTCGCCAACGGATGAGTTTACGGTGTCGGCGGCGATGGAAAGCAACGTCGTCAACAATGCGTACGGCTATACCAATAAGAAAGGCGAGTTTGTCGACCAGTCTGACCGCACCGGTTACGGTATGACCATGACGTGGAACGGCCTGAAGAGCGATCCGGATAATGGCGTGGTGGTTAACCTCAATACGGCTTATCTGGATGCGAACAACGAACAAGACTTTACCGCAGCGGCGAACGTGCTGTGGAAGCGTTTCGAGCTGGGCTATATCTACGCGCATAACAAGATTGACGATTTTTCCGGTGTGGTCTGCGACAAAGACTGCTGGATCAACGATGAAGGCACCTACGATATCCACACCATTCATGCGTCCTACCAGTTTGCTAACGTGATGGATATGCAGAACTTTAATATCTATCTTGGCGCTTACTACTCCATCCTGAACAGCGATGGCGACGGTTACAACGGCGATGGTTCTGACGATCGCTACGGTGCGCGCGTTCGCTTTAAATACTTCTTCTAAAAAAATGAAGGCCTCCGTAAACGGAGGCCTTTTTCTGTAACCCGGGGAGGCTCGGTGTGAAACCCCGGCGTCGCTACGCTCGGCCGGGCTACTATGTGGATTTTGTAGGACTTTACGCCAGGTAAAACACTTCTTTCAACTCGGCGCTAACCGGGCTGTTATCCGGATTGGACGGCATCACGTCGGTCATGTGCTTCCACCAACGCTGGCAAACGTCGGTGTTTGCCACCGCGTTCCAGCGCTCTTCGGACTCAATTTCCACGGTGGCGAACAGCAGGTTACGTTCTTTATCGAGATAAATCGCGTAATGGTGCGCGCCATGTGCTTTTAGCACCGCTTCCAGCTCCGGCCAGATTGGGCTGTGGCGGCGTTGGTACTCTTCGTGTGCGTTGGCGTTCACCTGCATCACAAAGGCTTTGCGGATCATAATGCCTCCAGGTACAGCTCACGCACTTCATCGCGGCTGGCGGTACGCGGGTTGCATGGCGCGCACGGGTCGGCCAGCGCTTTATCCAGCCAGCCTTCGATATCGGCTTTGGTCACGCCGAGCTTGCTGAACCCTTCAGGAATGCCCACGCGCGCACTCAGCTTACGGATGGCGTTGATTGCCTCCATGCTCGCCACTTCGTCGCTCATGCTGCGGGTGTCCACGCCCATCGCCTGCGCCACGCGGGCAAAGCGTGCCACGGCGTTCGGGCGGTTAAAGTTTTCGATGATCGGCAGCAGGATGGCGTTGCACACGCCGTGCGGCAGGTTGTGCGTGGCCCCCGGTTGGTGCGCCAGCGCGTGTACCAGTCCCAGACCGGCGCTGTTAAACGCCATGCCTGCCAGATACTGACCAAACGCCATCTGCTCGCGGGCTTCCAGGTTATGACCATCGTCCACGGCTTTCGGCAGCCACAGGGTGATAAGACGAATGGCTTCGAGCGCGTTGGCATCGGTTAATGGGTGTGCGCCGACGGATACATAGGCTTCTACCGCATGGGTCAGCGCATCCATACCGGTGGCGGCGGTTACGGAAGCGGGAATATCGAGCATCACGCTGGCGTCGTCCACGGCGATATCCGGGATGATGTTCGAGTCGATAATCACCTCTTTGACCTGACGCGCGGTGTCGATAATGACCGCGTTGCTGGTCATCTCCGCTGCGGTACCGGCGGTGGTGTTGATCGCCACCAGATGCACGCCAGCGTTCAGTACTTTGCCCACGCCGGAGTATGCGGTGGATGGGGCCGGGTTAGCGGTCAGGATTTTAATCGCTTTCGCGGTATCAATCGGGCTGCCGCCGCCGAAGGCAATAATGTAGTCACACTGATTAGCCTGATAGGCCGCGTAGCCTTGTTGCACCAGTTCTTCCGTTGGGTTCGGGAAAACCTCGTCGAACAGGTGATAAGACATTTTATGTGCGTCCAACGCGGCGAACAGGCTATCCAGCAGGCCCATTTTCACCAGTTGGCCGTCGGTGACGATCAGCGCTTTGCCCCATTGCTTACCGGCAACCAGGTTGACCATATCCCCAATGGCGCCTGCACCGTGCAGGCTGATTTTTGGCAGTGCTAACATAAAGCTCATGGTGTTTCTCCTTAAATACCTAACTTATGAAATCCTGGGTTCCCCTCATCCAGTGGGGTGAGGGGAAAATTTAAATGCGTCGTCGCTGCATCACCCGGCGGGCGATAATCGGCAGTGAAATCACCACAATCAGCATCGCGCCGATGATGATGGACATCACGATGCCGGGGACGTTAAGCAGGCTGAGCCCGAAGGTGACCAGCCCCATCAGGAAGGCCGCAATAATCACGCCGACCATGCTGCCGGAGCCGCCAAGAATGTTGACGCCGCCGAGCACCGCCATGGTGACTACCGCCAGCTCCCAGCCCATCGCAATCGTTGGGCGAGTACTGCCGAGGCGCGAGGTCAGTAGTACCGCCGCCAGGCCAGACATCAACCCTACCAGTGCGAACAGCAGCAGGTTGTGACGCTTGACGTTAATCCCCGAATACCATGCGCCGGTGGGGTTATTACCGATGGCATAGGTACGGCGACCGAAGTTGGTTTTGTGCAGCAGGAAGGCAAATGCTGCCGCGAGCACGATAAACAGCGCGAACTCAAACGACAGCGCGCCCCATACGTAGCCCTGGCCGAACCAGGCGAAGCTCTCCGGGTATTTATTCAGTGCCTGGTCACCGAGCAGAATGTAGGTAATGCCGCGATACAGGCTCATCGTGCCGATGGTGATAACAATCGACGAGAGGTTAAAGCGCGTCACCAGCAGGCCGTTAAACAGCCCGCACAGCAGACCGACCCCTAACCCAACGCAGACCAGCAGCGGCGTATCCATTCCTGCGGCGGCGCAGAAACCCATCAGCGTCGAGCTCAGGGCAATGGTCGATGCCACCGACAGATCAATCTCCCGGGCGATAATCAGCATCGCCATCGGCAGCACGATGATCGCCTTCTCGGTGAAGTTGAAGGTGGCGTCCGACAGGTTCCAGATGTTGAGGAAGTAGGGCGAAGCCAGCGCGTTGCCGACAAACACCAGCAGCGTTACCGCCAGCAAAAAGCCTTCCCAGCACAGCAGCCGCTGGAAGAGCGACGGTGCGGCGACTTCGGTTTTAATCTCGTCCGGCATCATTATTTTGCTCATGAGCGCACCGCCTGTTTCTGTCGGGCCAGCGCGGCATCGCGCAGGATCAGCCGTCCTTTGCGTTTATTGCCGCGTTCGTTCAGCAGGACGGCAATCACAATGACCGCGCCGGAAATGGCCATCTGCCAGAACGGCGAAATGCCGATTACCGGCAGGGCGTTGTTGATGATGCCGAGGAACAGTGCGCCGCACAGGCAGCCGACGACGCGTCCGGTGCCGCCCATGGTGCTGATACCACCGATGACGCAGGCTGCGACAACCTGTAGCTCAAAGCCGTTCGCCACGTCGACGTAGGCCACGGCAAAGCGCGAGATCCACAAATAGCCGCAGAATCCGGCCAGCGCGCCAGAGAGGCAGAAGCTGACGAACTGCATTTTTCCGGCGTTGATCCCGGTGTAGTAGGCGGCGGTGGCGTTACCTCCGGCGGTGTACAGCGCGCGCCCGGTGCGGCTAAAGCGCAGGAAGTAGCCGACCAGCAGCAGCGCGGCGACGGCAAACCAGCTCAATACCGGCAGGCCCAGCAGCGAGGCGCGCGGCAGGCCGAGGAAATCGGGGCTCATCTGGTGTGAGTTAACCCAGCCGCCGTCAGAGAGCAGGAAGATAATGCCGCGGTAGATACTCATGGTGCCAAGCGTCACCACAATCGCCGGGATCCCCAGCTTCCAGACCAGCAGGCCGTTAATCATCCCCATTACCAGCCCCAGCACCGTCGCCAGCAGCAGCAGCGCCCAGACCGGCACGGCCGGATAGTGGAAGTTAAGCAGCGCCACGATCATCCCGGTGAGCGCCAGATTGGCAGCCATCGACAGGTCGATGCCTTTGGTCAGCAGCACCATCATCTGCCCCAGCGCGAGGATGATTAAGATGGCGGTATCGTTGAACATCTCCACCAGGTTGCCCGGCGAAACGAACGACGGCACGCGGCTGCCGATGGCACCGATCATCAAAATAATCACCGCCGCGAGCAGCGCTTCGCGGTGTTTAAATAAGGATTGCCACATTTATGCTGCCTCCTTCCCCGCGCCGCTGGCGGCGCTGACGATGGTCTCTGCGGTGGCTTCACCGGCCTGATATTCCGCGACCATCAGCCCTTCATGCATCACGATGATACGGTCAGCCATGCCCATCACTTCCGGTAGCTCTGACGAGACCATAATCACCGCCAGCCCCTGAGCAACCAGCTCGGACATAAACTGGTGCACCGCGGCTTTTGAGCCGATATCGATACCTTTGGTGGGCTCATCAAGAATGATCACGTCCGGGTGGGTCGCCAGCCATTTGCCGATCACCACCTTCTGCTGGTTACCGCCGGAGAGCGTCTCTACCGGCTGTCGCCAGCTAAAGGCTTTCACCTGCAGACGACGGGCGTACTCGTCGGCCAGCTGCCATTCGCGGGCGTCGTTGAGCACGCCACGTGGGTTGAGTTTGCTAAGCTGCGGCAGGCTGATGTTCTGGGCAATCGGCAGTTCAATAATTGCCCCCTGTTTCTGCCGCTCTTCCGGCACGCAGACGATCCCGGCGTTGATGGCATCGGCTGGCTGGCGAAAATGCACCGTCTTGCCGTTCAGGATAATCTCGCCGGAGGAGGGATGCGATACGCCGGAAAGCGCCTGCATTAGCTCGGTTCGCCCGGCGCCGACCAGGCCATAGAAGCCGAGGATCTCGCCTTTGCGCAGGGTGAAGTCGATATGGGCAAATTCGGTCGGATGGCAGAGGTCTTTTACCTCCAGCACCACATTGCCTTTTTCGCACGCCACTTTCGGATAGGTTTGCGTGATCGCACGGCCCACCATCATGGCGACCATTCGCTCTTCGGTTATCTCATTGATTGCGCCGGAGCCCACGTACACGCCGTCGCGCAAAATGGTGTAGTGATCCGCCAGCTCAAAAATCTCATCAAACTTGTGCGAGATAAACAGAATGGCTTTGCCTTCCAGCTTCAAGCGTTCAACGATTTGATAAAACTCCAGAATCTCGTGCTGGGAGAGGGCGGCGGTGGGTTCATCGAGGATCACCACCTGCGCCTCAAACGACAGTGCACGCGCAATGGCCACCATGTGGCGCTGGGCGATGCTGAGGGTTTTTAAAGTGGCGCGTGGGTCAATCTGCACATCGAGGCGGGTGAGTATTTCCCGCGCTTTCTGGTGCATGGCGGGCCAGTCGAGCTTTTTCAGCCAGCCTTTATAGAGGTATTGGCCGACAAAAATATTTTCGCTGACCGAGAGCTCATCGAACAGAACGGTTTCCTGATGAATCGCGGTGATCCCCACCCGGTGCGCAGAGTCCGGCGTGGGCAGGGTTATTGGAATGGCTTTGTAGAGAATCTCGCCCTCTTCGGGCTGATAGATGCCGGTCATTACTTTGACCAGTGTGGACTTGCCCGCGCCGTTTTCACCGATTAACGCGGTGACCTTGCCGGGCCAGAGATCGAGCTGCACGTTTTCAAGCGCGCGCACACCGGGGAAGACCTTGGTGATCCCCTTAAGCTGCAATAGCGGAGTCGATGCGGTCATGATAGTTCTCCGGAGCATTCCCCTCACTGCCGCCTGCTTTTCTCCCTCTCCCATTTAGGGAGAGGGGCGGGGTGAGGGTCAAAGGATTAGAAAATCTTCGAGAACTTATCAATATTGCTGGCATCGTAGACGAACGGCTCGGACATCGCGCCATTACCGTCAGCATCGAGCTTCACTTTGCCCAGTTTACCCATGCTGGCTTCGGTTTTGGTTGCCGTACCTTTTACCAGGTCATCGGCGAGGTAGGTGGCGGCATAGCCCAGGTCGATTGGGTTCCAGATGGCGAAGCTTTTGCTCGCGCCGGACTTAATGGCGCCGGCCATTTCAGACGGCAACCCCAGCCCGGTGACGTAAACCTTGCCAATTTTGCCCTGATCCTTCACCGCCTGCGCCGCCGCGACGATACCGACGGAGGAAGGGGAGACGATCACTTTCAGGTCTGGGTAAGACTTCAGCAGCCCAACCGCTTCGCGGTAGCTCTTATCCGACAGGTCGTCGCCGTAGGCCACGGTCACCAGGTTGATGGACGGATAGTTCGGCAGCACCTTTTTCATCTCGCCAATCCAGATATTCTGGTTGGTGGAGGTGGGGGTCGCGCTCAGAATGGCGACGTCGCCTTTCTCGACGTTCAGCGCTTTCAGCGCATCGGCGGCGAGCTTGACGTTGGTTTCGCCAATCAGTTGGTTGTTAGAAGGGTTCAGGTGAATCTGACGGCCACCGGCGGCAACGCCGGAATCCCATGACACGACCTTAATGCCGCGCTGCATGGCTTTTTTCAGCACCGGCACCACCGCATCGGGATCGTTGGCGGAAATAGCGATCGCATCGACACCTTGAGCGATCAACCCGTTGAGCACTTCGATCTGCGCTTCAGCGGTGGTAGTGGTAGGGCCGGTATAAATGACTTTAACATCGCCTAACTCTTTGGCCGCCTCCTGTGCGCCAACGTTCGCGGCTTCGAAGAAGCCATTGCCTAATGACTTCGCCACAAGGGCAATTTTCACTTCAGCTAAAGCGGAACCGGACAACGCCAGGGCGGCAACGGTGAGGATGAAGCTTGCTTTTATTTTCATTGCTTGTACTCCACGGTTTTGAGTTAGTTGGTTTGCAGGTAACAGAGTTTCCCCTGCGGATCGTTGCCCGCAGGGGTTATGCGATGCTCTTACTTGTACAGATTTAATGCGCTGGCCATCGGTGTCACGCCAAAGCGCTGGCCGAGGGCAATCAGTTCTTGCTGGGTGATGGTCTGCTTCATGCCGCCCATCGAGTAGACCTTCACCAGCACTTCTGCGGATTTTTCGGCGGTATCGATCAGACCAAAGGCTTCATCGAGCGTTGGGCCGCTGCCGAAGACGCCGTGGAACGGCCACAGCACCAGAGAGTGCTTCTGCATTTCGATGGCGGTCGCCTGGCCGATTTCATCGGTACCCGGCACCATCCACGGCAGAATGCCGACGCCGTCCGGGAAGACCACCAGACACTCGGTGCTGCCCTCCCACAGTTTGCGGGTAATCAGCGCGGTGTCGTTTTCCAGTACGTAGGTCAGCGCGATCAGGTTAGTCGCGTGGCAGTGCATGATGACGCGGTCTTTACCACCGGTCAGTTTGATACGTTCGCAGTGTGACAGGAAATGCGCTGGCAGTTCGGAGGTTGGTACGGCTTCGTGAGTCAGCCCCCACAAAATATGGTAGCCCGCACCGTCGCTATCGACCTTCACTACGCCGAGGTTGGCGGCGGGGTCGAGCTGGACGTTGCGGAAGAATTTACCGGAACCGGTGACGATAAACGGCGTGTTCGCCAGCATTGGCATCGGCTGGCTCAGGGCGATATAGCGCGGTTTGGCGTGGAAATCGGCGGTGAAAGGCGCGATATCCGCATCGTCCAGACGCAGCGTCAGGTTGCCGCCGTTGCGTTCGTCCCAGCCTTTTAACCAGGCATCAGAGGTGGCTTTAATCATGCCCTGGACGAACCAGGAATCGGTAATGGTCTGCATAGTCTTATTGTCCTGTTGTCTCGGTGAGGTGTTTCCCCTCACCCTAGCCCTCTCCCCGAAGGGGCGAGGGAACGGTTCGGTTCTCTCCCTCTCCCTTTCAGGGAGAGGGACGGGGTGAGGGTCAATCACCCACGTTGGTTCAGAATCTCTTTCTCGTAGCTGCGCACGCTCTCCAGCCACTGGCTGCCCGCCGGGGTATCGTTGCGCTGGCAGTACATTTCCCATACCGCCTGCCACGGCAGGCACTTCTGCTCTTCTAGCAGCGCCAGACGCGCGGTGTAGTCACCGTCAACTTCCAGCTGACGCAGCTGTTCGGTTGGTTCCAGCAGCGCGCGCAGCAGGGCTTTCTTCATGTTGCGAGTACCGATAACCCATGCTGCGATGCGGTTGATGGAGGCATCGAAGAAATCGAGGCCGATGTGCACGCGGTCAAACAGGTCGTGGCGGATGATTTCGCTCGCGATGGCCTGGGTTTCGTCGTCCAGCAGCACCACGTGGTCGCTGTCCCAACGTACCGGGCGGCTCACGTGCAGCAGCAGGCGCGGCACGTACAGCATGGCGGCGGAGATTTTGTCGGAGATAACTTCGGTTGGGTGGAAGTGACCGGCATCCAGGCACAGTGCGGTCTGGCGGCTGGTGGCGTAGCCCATATAGAACTCGTTAGAGCCGACGGTGTAGCTCTCAGCGCCGATGCCGAACAGCTTGCTTTCGACGGCATCAATGTGATGCGCCGGATCCAGTTTTTCACTGATGACTTCATCCAGCGCGGCCGCCAGACGCTGGCGCGGCGCCAAACGGTCAACGGTCACGTCTTTCATGCCGTCTGGGATCCAGATGTTCATCACCGAAGGCGTACCCAGCTGTTCGCCAAAGTAGGCGGAAACGCGGCGGCTGGCCTTGCAGTGATCAATCCAGAACTGGCGAATTTTCGGGTCGGCGTGAGACAGCGTAAAGCCGTCGGCGCTCAGCGGATGTGAGAAGCAGGACGGGTTAAAATCGAGGCCCAGCTTGTGTTTTTTCGCCCACTCAACCCAGTTTTTGAAGTGCTCAGGTTTGATCTCGTCGCGCGCCACCGGGGTGTCAGACTCCAGATAGATAGCGTGCAGGTTCAGACGTTTTGGCCCAGGGATCAGGCTCAGTGCCTGCTCCAGGTCGGCGCGCAGCTCGGTGGCGTTACGCGCTTTGCCCGGATAGTTACCGGTTGCCTGAATGCCACCCGTCAAGCTGCCTTCTGGATTTTCAAAACCCGCGACGTCATCGCCCTGCCAGCAGTGCATGGATACGGGTAAGCGGTCCAGCTGGCGTAACGCCTCTTCGACATCGATACCCACAGCGGAATAGCGCTGTTTCGCGAGTTCCCAGGCTTGTTCAAGTTGAGTGGTCATGCGCAAAGCTCCTTTGTCTGTCGTTGTTGCTGAAACTGCGCAACGTAGCGGGCAATTTCATGGTCTGAATTCGGGGTAAACGTGGTGAGGCCGTAGTTGCCGGTCACCACCTTGCGGAAATCGTCGACGTTGGTGAGTTCGTCCAGCGTCATTAATTGGATGCCGATGTTGCCGAGGGTTGAAGCTTCAATCGGCCCGGCGACCACGGTGATGCCGCAAGCATCGGCGCACAGCTGGTTCAGCATCTGGTTCTGGCAACCGCCACCAACGATGTGCAGCTGGCTGAATGGTTTACCGCGCAGCTGCGCCAGCTCGTTGAGCACGTCGGCGTACAGCAGCGCCAGGCTGTCGAAGATGCAGCGCGCCAGCTCGGCTGGGGCATGGGGAACGGGCTGCGCGGCTTCGCGGCAGGCAGCCTGAATCTCGGCGCTCATGTTTTCCGGGTTGATGAAGCGGTCATCGTTCGGGTTAATCAGGTAGCGGCAAGCCGGTAGCTTCTCCGCTCCGGCAATGAGATCTGGCAGGCTGCCGATGTTCTGCTCTTTCAGCACCCGCTGCAGCAGCCACAGGCCCATGATATTTTTCAGCACCCGGTAGCGCCCTTCCGCGCCGCCTTCGTTGGTGATGTTGGCGCGCTGCGCCTGCTCGCTGGTGTACGGCGTTTTGCTCTCAAAGCCCATCAGCGACCAGGTACCGGAAGAGAGATAAGCGGCATCGCGGTCAGCCAGCGGTGAAGCGATGACGGCGCTGGCGGTGTCGTGGCTGGCAACGGCAACCACCGGAATATCATTACCCTGCGGGCAGACCCAGTGGCCGATCACGTTGCCGGGATGCGTCGGCGTACCAAACCAGGACGACGGTGCACCGGTCCAGTTCAGCAGGTCTTCATCCCAGTTATCGCTATTGATATTGACCAACTGCGTGGTGGTGGCGTTGGTGTATTCCCAGTTCATCTTGCCGGTCAGGCGGAAGCTGAGGTAATCCGGGATCAGCAGGGCGTGAGCGGCCTGGCTCACCAGTTCTGGCTGCTGTTCAACCAGCGCGCGCAGCTGATAAAGCGTGTTGAACGGCAGGAACTGAATGCCGCTGCGACGATAGATCTCACTTTTACCCAACTGTTCCATTGCCATGGCCATGACGCCGTCGGTTCGACTATCGCGATAGGCCACCGGCAGGCCAACGCGCTGCCCGTGTTTATCCAGCAGGACGTAGTCCACGCCCCAGGTGTCGATGCCGATGCTGTCTATCAAAATGCCTTCATCGCACACCTTGTTGAGGCCGATGCGGATTTCGGCTT
Organism: Kluyvera sp. EC_51; assembly: GCF_019584505.1. Taxonomy (NCBI): domain Bacteria; kingdom Pseudomonadati; phylum Pseudomonadota; class Gammaproteobacteria; order Enterobacterales; family Enterobacteriaceae; genus Kluyvera; species Kluyvera sp. EC_51. The sequence continues at coordinate 50,470 of NZ_VDAG01000016.1, forward strand.
CCAGCGCGTCGATATCCCAGGTATCAAAACCTTCCTGCTTATGCAGGCTGTTCACGAAACGGTGGATTTCGCGCAGTGAAAGCGAACGCTGTTTGGCATCAAAGCGCGCCAGCATTACGCGTCCGCTGGAGGCGCCTAAATCGACGGCCACACAATGGCGAAAAGTCATGGCAAGAGTCCTTCTATGAGTCATTGCGAAACAGTCTAGAAAAAGCGCAATGCCACAACCTTCTCGTTACTGACAGGCGAAATTCGGCGCTGGCAAGAAAGCAAAGGTGAACGTGAGAGAGTTCACAAATTCCGCCGATGAGGGGGTGTGATGCTGACCGCATTTCCCGATCTTTCCGGCTGTTTCTTGAAAAAACGACCGGCTTTGCGCGGTTTGCTGTCAAAACGTCAAGGTCAGATCCCTCATCCGATATTACTATCCTGATAACATTTCTCATTTGTCGGGGGTCGCGATGACCGTACTACACAGCGTGGATTTCTTCTCTTCAGGTAAGCTGCCCGTGGCGATTGAACCTCGACTTCCTCAGGCGGCATTTCCTGAACATCATCATGATTTTAATGAGATTGTTATCGTTGAGCATGGCACTGGTATTCACGTGTTCAATGGTCAGCCGCATACCATTTGCGGCGGCACGGTTTGCTTCGTCCGTGACTTCGACCGACACCTCTATGAGCACACGGAAAACCTGTGTCTGACCAACGTGCTGTACCGCGCGCCGGATGCTTTCCAGTTCTTGTCAGGTCTTAATAAGCTGCTGCCCCAGGAGCAGGATGGTCACTATCCTTCCCATTGGCGCGTAAACCAGAACACCTTGCAGCAGGTGAGAACGATTGTCGGGCAGATGGAAGAGGCGAATGACAGCACCGATATGATGTCGCTGGCGAACCGTGAAATTCTGTTTATGCAGCTGCTGGTGCTGCTGCGTAAAGGCAGCCAGGAACAGGGGGCGATGGATAACGACGCTCGTCTGAATCAGCTGATGGCGTGGCTGGAAGAGCACTTTGCGGAAGAGGTGTGCTGGGAAGGGGTGGCGGACCGATTCTCGTTGTCTCTGCGCACGCTGCACCGCCAGCTGAAGCACTGTACCGGCCTGACGCCGCAGCGCTATCTTAACCGCCTGCGCCTGATTAAAGCCCGCCATCTGCTGCGCCACAGCGATGAGAGCGTTACCGATATCGCCTATCGCTGCGGTTTTGGCGACAGTAACCACTTTTCGACCCTGTTCCGCCGTGAATTTAACTGGTCGCCGCGCGATATTCGCCAGGGGCGGGACACCCTGCTTCAGTAACGCGAAGGGAATCACCGTTTTTTGCCTCAAAACGGCTAATAATAGAGAGTTGTTAGTCGTGAGGTGCCAGCGTGCCAGGCCAGTTAGTTCTTCGAAAAGCGGATTTTTTTGCCAATCCGACGCAAGCCGTGGCGGTGGCTGACCGCTACCCGCAAAACGTCTTTGCTGAGCATACCCACGAGTTTAACGAGCTGGTGCTGGTCTGGCGCGGCAACGGCTTACACATCCTCAACGACCGTCCTTACCGCATCACCCGCGGCGATCTGTTTTATATCCGCGCGGAAGACAAACACTCCTATGCTTCGGTTAACGATCTGGTTTTACAGAATATTATCTACTGCCCTGAACGCTTAAAGCTCAACCTTGATTGGGTGGCCCATATTCCCGGGCTGCACGGTTCCCACTGGGCGCCGCACTGGCGGATAGGTAGCACCGGCATGACGCAGGCGCGGCAGATAATGACTCAACTGGAGCAGGAGAGCCGCAAAGACGACGCGTTAGCCAACGAGATGTCTGAACTGCTGTTTGCCCAGCTGGTGGTCTGCCTCAAGCGCTATCGCTATGCCACCGATAACCAGGCGGCCACGCAAAGCGAAGCGCTGCTCGACAAACTGCTGACCGTGCTCGCAGGCAGCCTGAACCGTCCTTTCGTCCTTGATACCTTCTGCGAGCAGCAGGGCTGCAGCGAGCGCACCCTGCGCCAGCAGTTCCGCAGCCAGACTGGCATGACCGTTAACCACTACCTGCGCCAACTGCGGATTTGCCACGCGCAATATCTGCTTCAGCACACCGAACTGCTGATTGGCGAAGTGGCGATGCGCTGCGGCTTCGAGGACAGTAACTACTTTTCGGTGGTCTTTAACCGCGAAATTGGGATGACGCCAGGGCAGTGGCGGCATAAAAGCCGAATTCCCGTCAATTAACCTGAATGCCGCGTGTTATCAGGAACATAACAAAATGTTATAACCTTATAAAAACTACGGCATTGATAATCATTTTCAATATCATTTAATTAACTATAATGAACCAACTGATTACGCGGCGTTTACAGGTTTGCCGCCCGACAATAATGGAGATGATTATGAGCTATACCCTGCCATCACTGCCTTATGCGTACGATGCCCTGGAACCGCACTTCGACAAACAGACGATGGAAATCCATCACAGCAAACACCACCAGGCCTACGTCAACAACGCTAACGCAGCGCTGGAAAGCCTGCCGGAATTCGCTGCGCTGTCCGCTGAAGAGCTGATCGCGAAACTGGACCAGCTGCCGGCTGACAAGAAAACCGTTCTGCGTAACAACGCGGGCGGCCACGCTAACCACAGCTTCTTCTGGAAAGGCCTGAAAAAAGGCACCACCCTGCAGGGTGACCTGAAAGCGGCTATCGAGCGTGATTTCGGTTCCGTTGATAACTTCAAAGCTGAATTTGAAAAAGCAGCAGCAACGCGTTTCGGCTCCGGCTGGGCGTGGCTGGTGCTGAAAGGCGACAAACTGGCTGTGGTTTCTACCGCAAACCAGGACTCCCCGCTGATGGGTGAAGCCGTTTCCGGCGCTTCCGGTTTCCCAATTGTGGGCCTGGACGTTTGGGAACACGCTTACTACCTGAAATTCCAGAACCGCCGCCCGGACTACATCAAAGAGTTCTGGAACGTGGTGAACTGGGACGAAGCAGCAGCGCGTTTCGCCGCTAAAAAATAATTTGCATTGCCGGTCTGTAGAAGCGAGTCTGATGACTCGCTTTTTTTGTATCCGCCTAAGGAGCAGCAGATGCATTTTCCGGTTGATGTGTTTATTGGCAAAATCCGCGACTATGACGGCAGTCGCCCGAGCGCCATCGCGAAGGTCCAGATGGATGGCGAACTGGAACTCACCGAGCTGGGACTGTTAGGTGACGAACAGGCCGAGAAAAAAATCCACGGCGGCCCCGACCGCGCGCTGTGTCAGTTTCCCCGTGAACATTACGCCGACCTGATTCGTGATTTCCCCGAGCAGGCATCCCTGTTTTGCGCCCCGGCGTTTGGTGAAAACCTGTCGACGGAAGGCATGACCGAGCATAACGTTTTTATCGGTGATATTTACCGCTGGGGTGAGACGTTGATCCAGGTTACCCAGCCGCGTTCCCCGTGCTTTAAGCTCAATTTCCACTTTGCCATCAGTGATATGGCATCGTTGTTGCAAAACAGCGGCAAGGTCGGCTGGCTATATCGGGTGATTGCGCCGGGTAAGGTCTCTACTGATGCTCCGCTGGAGCTGGTGTCACGTCTAAGCGATGTTTCGGTGCATGACGCCGCCGCGATTGCCTGGCATATGCCGTTTGATGACGACCAGTATCACCGCCTGCTGAGCGCGGCGGGGCTGTCGGTGAGCTGGAGCAGAACCATGCAGAAGCGTCGCCTGAGCGGCAAGATTGAAGATAACAGCAGAAGACTGTGGGGTTAGACGATACAAAAAATCGGCCTGCATTCGCAGGCCGGTGGTTTTTAGGTTCGCTTATAAAGCGGTAGCCACAGCGTGAGCCGCAACCCGCCGAGTGGGCTGTCGTCGGCTTTCACCCAACCGCGGTGCTGCTGCATGGCGCTTTCTACAATCGCCAGCCCCAGCCCCGTCCCGCCTGATTCACGGTCTCGTGCTTCATCGGTACGATAGAATGGACGGAAAATCTGCTCGCGGTCTTCCGGGCTAACGCCTGGACCGTCGTCGTCCACGTGAACGGTGACGCCATCTTTGTCCACTGAGAAGCTCACGGCGATTTTGGTGTGCGAGTAGCGCAGGGCGTTGCGCACGATGTTCTCCAGCGCGCTTTCCAGCGCGTTCGGGTTACCGTAAAGCGGCCACGGTCCCGGCGGATAATCGACGCTGAACGACTTGCCCATCTGTTCTGCTTCAAACGCGGCGTTGTCCAGCACGTCGCCCCACAGTTGATTGGCCTTCAGGGTTTCGCTGACCAGTGCGCTTTTCTGCTGATTGCGCGACATCACCAGCATGTCGTTGATCATGCTGTCCAGACGCTGTGCCTCGGTTTCAATGCGTTCCAGCTCTTTACTCTCGCCGCTGCGACGGCGCAGCAGCGCCGTGCCAAGCTGCAGACGCGTTAACGGCGTACGCAGTTCGTGAGAGATGTCGGAGAGCAGCCGCTGTTGCGACGTCATCATCCGCTCAAGCGCCATCACCATCTGGTTAAAACTGGCACCGGCGGCGAGAAACTCCTGCGGCCCGGCCTCCAGCTCAGGATGCTGACGCAGGTTGCCCTGAGCCACTTCATCCGCAGCATTTTTCAGCTTACGCGCCGGTTTGGCCAGGCTCCACGCCAGCCACAAGAGTAGCGGGGCGCTGACCAGCATGGTGACGATAAGCAGCAGTAAAGGTCGGTCGAACAGCAGGTTGATAAAGTCGGACTGCGAACTGCTTGCCGGACGGATCAGGTATAACTGGTAGTTATCTTCCCCGTCACGAATGGAGAACGGCCCGACTAACTCAACGCGGCCATACTTCTTTTTTTGCGGATGATCGGAGTTATCAGACTGGCCGATAAAGTTACGAATGATCTGCATTTCGTTGCGTTCTGCGCCGATCACGCGGCCTTCGCTAGTCACCAGTAACAAACGCTGGCCCGGCGGTGCCCACTTATCAATTGCGCGGAACAGCCGACGCCACCACATCAAATCGTTGGGTGGATCGTTAGCCAGTTCTTCTTCAACATGCTGCTCAATCATCAGGCCCTGACGCTGCTCGCTATCGAGCAGCTCGGTCATTTGACGGGAGTCGAGCTTTGGCAGCATCAAAACCAGCATCAGCACCAGCGCTAGCGTTAGCCAGAAAATGGCGAAGATGCGGGCGGTTAAACTTCCTATCATGAAGCGGAGACCATCAGATAGCCGCGGCCACGCAGGGTTTTAAACCACGGATGACCGTCTTTGCGTTCCGGCAGCTTACGGCGCAGGTTGGAGATGTGCATATCAATCGCGCGGTCGAATGGCGTTAAGCGTTTACCCAGCACTTCCTGACTCAGGTGTTCACGAGAAACCACCTGACCCAGATGCTGTGCCAGCAGATAGAGCAGGGTAAATTCGGTACCGGTCAGTTCGAGCGTTTGGCCATCAAAGCTGGCTTCCTGACGACCTGGGTTCAGGCTCAGCGCGTCAACTTCTACGGTTGGTGAACTGGTATCGCTACTTTGCTGCTGTTCGCTCCAGTGTGAACGGCGCAAAATAGCGCGAATACGCGCGACCAGTTCGCGATCGTTAAACGGTTTCGGCAGATAGTCATCCGCGCCCAGCTCAAGGCCCAGCACGCGATCCAACTCGCTTCCGCGAGCAGTTAACATAATGACGGGAGTCTGGTGTGTTTGTCGCAATTCTTTCAGCGTGTCGATACCGTTTTTCTTCGGCATCATCACGTCGAGTAAAAGTAGGTCGATGCTGTCGTCAATCAGCGATAACGCCTGTTCGCCATCGTGGGCAACAAGGACGTTAAAGCCTTCCATATCAAGAAGTTCCTTGAGCAAGGAAGTCAGCTCGCGGTCATCATCAACTAATAAAATTTTATTCATATTTTCATCCCTCCGAGGCAGAAATTACGTCATCAGAGCCAGCGAATCCATGACTTTACGTTGTTTTACACCCCCTGACGCATGTTTGCAGCCTGAATCGTAAACTGTCTCTCGTTGAATCGCGACACAAAAGTTTTTGGGAGCATGTGATGCGCAATGTTATCGCTGCCGTCATGGCCTCAACGCTGGCATTCAGTGCATATAGCCAGGCCGATGAAGTCGTCACCAGCGTTAACTGGCACCCAGCGGAAAGCAATACGCTGCGGAACGGCCAGGGCCATATGTTCGACGGTATTAGTTTAACCGAACATCAACGCCAACAGATGCGCGATCTGATGCAAAGGGCACGACACGATCGTCCACCTGTTAATGTTAGCGAAATGGAGACAATGCATCGCCTTGTCACCGCAGAAAAATTTGATGAAGCCGCCGTGCGAGCCCAGGCCGAGAAAATGGCCGAGGAGCAGGTAAATCGCCAGGTAGAAATGGCGCGGGTACGCAACCAGATGTACCGCCTGTTAACGCCGGAGCAGCAAGCGGCTTTAAATGAGAATCACCAGCAGCGTATGGAGCAGCTGCGTGACGTTGCACGGATGCAGCAAGGTTCAGTACCGAGTCAGAACCTGTTTAGTAGCAATACCCGTAGCAACCAGTAACAAACCCTGTTTTTCCTTGCCATAGACACCATCCCTGTCTTCCCCCTCATGATGAGGGGGTTTTTTTTGTCTTTTTTCCGGCACTTTCTGTTCGATCTTTCATTATTATCATGCTGTTCGTTTTTTTGCTCTTTACTGTATAATATTTTATACGTTTTCAAGGCTGAGAAGGTATCGCAGGGTGGCGACGAAGCAGATTGAGTGGATGGGAACGTCTCTGGACGATTTCATCGCTTTCCCGGTTGATGTCCGGCGTGAGGCTGGATTTGAACTGGATAAAGTGCAAAACGGGAAGGAGCCGTCAGATTGGAAATAGATTAATGACTGGGGCTCAGGGGTTATTGAGATTAGGCTGCATGGTGAAGATGGTGAGTATCGCGTTGTGTATGTCGCCAAATTTGACGATGCAGTATGCGTGCTCCATGGGTTTCAGAAGAAGACACAGAAAACCAGCCCGAGAGATGTTTTCATCATTACGAGTCGATATAAAGAGGCTGTTGCGCAGTGGAGGAGAGCAAAATGACGAAAGATATTGATACTAAAGTTCGCCATGTGACGAAGGCTGACGGCAACGTATTTGCCGACCTCGGATTTGCGCCTGAAGAGGCAACAAAGCTCCTCGCAGAATCTCGTGCCGAGATGGCCAGAACGGATGCGCTTAAAAAACAGCTGATGGGTGAAATTGCTGCCTGGATGAAGCGCGAAGGTTATAAACAGTTGGATGCAGCGAAGGTGCTGCGCGTTTCTCGCCCGAGGGTATCGGATGTGGTGAATAAGAAAACCGAAAAATTCACGTTGGATACGCTGGTTGGCATGGCGACGCTGATTGGTAAAAAAGTACGCCTGATTATTGAGTAACGGTGAACGGTACCGTGAGATTGAAAAACGCATGATGGCAGTTTCCATTGTGCGTTTTTTTGTCTTAAATTCGTCACCGCGCACCCCTCATACATTCCGCTATACTACGCAGATCGAAAGCAGGAGTGTTTATGAATCAATCTTATGGACGACTGGTAAGTCGTGCTGCAATCGCCGCGACGGTCATGGCTTCCGTGCTGCTGGTGATTAAAATTTTTGCGTGGTGGTATACCGGGTCAGTCAGTATTCTGGCGGCGCTGGTCGATTCATTGGTGGATATCGCCGCCTCGCTGACCAACCTGCTGGTGGTGCGCTATTCGCTGCAACCGGCGGATGAGGAGCACACCTTTGGGCACGGTAAGGCCGAATCGTTGGCGGCGCTGGCGCAGAGTATGTTTATTTCCGGTTCGGCGCTGTTCCTGTTCTTGACCGGGATTCAGCATCTGGCACGACCAACGCCGATGAGCCAGCCGGGCATCGGGGTGGTGGTGACGGTGATTGCGCTTATCAGTACATTAGTTCTCGTGACGTTTCAGCGCTGGGTAGTCAGAAAAACCCAGAGCCAGGCCGTACGCGCGGATATGCTTCATTATCAGTCTGATGTTATGATGAACGGCGCGATTCTTGTCGCGCTCGGCCTCTCCTGGTACGGCTGGCATCGCGCCGATGCGCTGTTTGCATTAGGAATTGGCATCTATATTCTATATAGCGCGTTACGCATGGGGTACGAAGCGGTGCAATCGTTATTGGATCGCGCGCTGCCCGATGAAGAACGTCAGGAAATTTTCGACATCGTGACCACCTGGCCAGGTGTGAGCGGTGCTCACGATCTCCGAACGCGGCAGTCAGGGCCGACCCGCTTTATTCAGATTCATATTGAAATGGAAGACAACCTGCCGCTGGTTCAGGCACATCACGTTGCCGATCAGGTGGAGCAGGCGATTTTGCATCGTTTTCCTGGGTCCGACGTGATTATTCATCAGGATCCATGCTCTGTTATGCTGCAGGCAAACAGAGACGTTTGAACTTTCGCAGTGGTTGTACGAAATGTGAGCTAAGTCGGCATTATTTGTATAAATAACCGCCGGTTAGCCTGACCTGAATCAATTCAGCAAGAAGCGCTTGATATACTATCTCTACATAGAGTCGTTCTCTCCCCCCTACAATTGCGGGAGCGCTTCGGGCAGAAGAATTAATTTTTAGCATTCCTAAGTTCAGAGGTAGTCATGATTAAGAAAATCGGTGTGTTGACAAGTGGCGGTGATGCGCCGGGTATGAACGCCGCCATTCGCGGTGTCGTACGCGCAGCATTGACGGAAGGCATTGAAGTCATGGGCGTCTATGACGGTTATCTGGGCCTGTACGAAGATCGTATGGTACAGCTCGACCGTTACAGCGTGTCAGACATGATTAACCGTGGCGGCACCTTCCTGGGCTCCGCGCGTTTCCCGGAATTCCGTGATGAAAACATCCGTGCCGTGGCTATCGAAAACCTGAAAAAACGTGGTATCGATGCGCTGGTAGTTATCGGCGGTGACGGTTCCTACATGGGCGCCGTGCGCCTGACCGAAATGGGCTTCCCATGCATCGGCCTGCCGGGCACCATCGATAACGATATCAAAGGCACCGACTACACCATCGGTTTCTTCACCGCGCTGAGCACCGTCGTTGAAGCGATTGACCGTCTGCGTGACACCTCTTCTTCTCACCAGCGTATCTCCGTTGTTGAAGTGATGGGCCGTTACTGCGGCGACCTGACTCTGGCTGCGGCTATCGCGGGCGGCTGCGAATTTATCGTGGTGCCAGAAGTTGAATTCAAACGTGATGACCTGGTTGCTGAAATCAAAGCGGGCATCGCTAAAGGTAAGAAACACGCCATCGTGGCGATTACCGAGCATATGTGCGACGTTGACGAACTGGCTCACTTCATCGAAGCTGAAACCGGTCGTGAAACCCGTGCAACCGTTCTGGGCCACATCCAGCGCGGCGGCTCCCCGGTTCCTTACGACCGCATCCTGGCATCCCGTATGGGCGCCTACGCGATTGAACTGCTGCAGCAGGGCTTTGGTGGCCGTTGCGTCGGTATTCAGAACGAAAAACTGGTTCACCATGACATCATCGACGCTATCGAAAATATGAAGCGTCCGTTCAAAGGTGACTGGCTGGAATGCGCTAAACAGCTGTACTAAGCCGCGTTTGCCCGGTAACGGGCAGATTTGAGCGAAAAAAAAGCCTTCTCATTGAGAAGGCTTTTTTGTATGCGTCAGGCGCTTATTCGATATCCAGCGCATCTTCCGACAGGATAATGCCGGTGTTATCAGCATACAGATGGTCGCCGGAGAAGAAGGTTACGCCGCCGAAGTTGACGCGTACGTCGCTTTCGCCGATACCTTCGCCCGCTGCGCCAACCGGAATCGCGGCAATCGCCTGAATGCCGATATCCAGCTCTTCTAAATCATCAACCTGACGCACTGCGCCATACACCACAATGCCTTCCCACTCGTTTTGAGTGGCCAGACGGGCGAGGTCAGCGTCGATCAGCGCGCGACGGACAGAACCGCCGCCGTCGACCAGCAGAATGCGGCCACGACCGTTCTGTTCGAGCAGATCGTACAGCAACCCGTTATCCTCGAAACATTTTACGGTGATGATTTGCCCACCGAACGACAGCCGCCCGCCAAAGTTAGAGAACAGGGGTTCTACTACGTTGACATCTTCCTGGTAGATGTCGCAAAGCTCGGAAGTATCGTATTTCATAGGATTAACGCTCAGTTGCTGCGAGTGATTTTAGTATATCGCGCTCTATGCATTGTTGGCAAAATCATCAATTGTTAATTGATATTTGTCAGTTAAGCCAGCGCCTTGCTGAGCACAATCCCGATGACGAACAGCAGGTTAGTTAATAACGCCCCTTTCACCGTGCGTTCCAGCATCGGCGGCATCGCCTGCGGCGAGCGCTCGCGCATCACAAAGCGCGCTTGTTTCACCAGCAGCGGCGCGCTGAGGATAAACAGCCAGCCCCACGGGCTATGCAGCGAGAGCAGGTTAAACAGCGCCAGGCAGACTAGCGTCCCCATCAGCAGACAGACGTGGTAGCGGCGGGCGTTAACCGGCCCTAAACGCACGGCCAGGGTGTTCTTGCCGTTTTCGCGGTCGCTGTCGATATCACGCAGGTTATTGATATTGAGCACCGCCGTCGCCAGCAGGCCGCAGGCGGTAGCGGGCAGAATAATCGCGCTGCTCAGAGTATGCGTCTGCAAGTACCAGCTGCCAATCACGCTCAGCCAGCCGAAGAAGATCAGCACCGAGATGTCGCCAAGGCCAATATAACCGTATGGGCGCGTGCCGACGGTGTAGGTGATAGCGGCAATAATGGCCAGCAGCCCCAACACCAGGAAGCCGATAAAGTCACCGGTTGTCTGCGAAGCGGTAAACAGCAGAGCAAGACCAGAGATGCAGATAAGCCCGACGGTGATAATCAGCGCGCGCTTCATCTGTTCTTTGGTGATCACCCCTTTTTGCATACCGCGCAGTGGGCCGATGCGGTCCGGCTTATCGCTGCCTTTCACCGCATCGCCATAGTCGTTGGCGAGGTTAGAGAGGATTTGCAGCAGGCTTGCGGTGATCAGCGCCAGTACGGCAACGCCCGCGTTAAAGTGCCCCTGCCACCACGATAGCGCGGTACCGACGATAATCGCCGCGCAGGCCAGAGGTAACGTTTTCGGGCGCAGACTTTCCAGCCAGGCCTGAGAGCGGCTTACAGGTGTATTTGTCATAATAATTAGCCAATAAAAATGGGGCTTTTCAGCCCCATCAATTAAAGATGAAAATGCAGTGAACGCGATTATAGGATAAAACGGCTCAGATCTTCATCTGCGACTAATGCATCCAGATGTTTGCTCACGTATTCCGCATCAATTGTGATGCTTTGACCGTTGAGGTCGCTGGCGTCATAGGAGATGTCTTCCATCAGACGTTCCAGCACGGTGTGCAGACGACGAGCACCGATGTTCTCGGTGGTTTCGTTAACCTGCCATGCCGCTTCGGCGATACGCTTGATACCGGATTCGGTGAACTCGATGTTCACGCCTTCGGTGGCCATCAGCGCTTTGTACTGAACGGTAACGGAGGCATTTGGCTCCGTCAGGATACGCTCGAAGTCGCTGGTGGTCAGCGCCTGCAGCTCTACGCGAATCGGCAGACGCCCCTGCAGCTCAGGGATCAGGTCAGACGGTTTCGCTACCTGGAATGCACCGGAAGCGATAAACAGGATGTGGTCAGTTTTGACCATACCGTGTTTGGTGGAGACGGTGCAGCCTTCAACCAGCGGCAGCAGGTCGCGCTGTACGCCTTCACGGGAAACGTCCGGGCCGGAGGATTCGCCGCGCTTACAGATTTTGTCGATTTCGTCGATGAACACGATACCGTGCTGCTCAACCGCGTCGATCGCGTCCTGCTTCAGCTCTTCCGGGTTGACCAGCTTCGCCGCTTCTTCTTCAATCAACAGCTTCATCGCATCTTTGATTTTCAGCTTACGCGGTTTCTGTTTCTGGCCGCCCAGATTCTGGAACATAGACTGTAGCTGGCTGGTCATCTCTTCCATGCCAGGAGGTGCCATGATTTCAACGCCCATCGGTGCCGCCGCGAGATCGATCTCAATCTCTTTGTCGTCCAGCTGGCCTTCACGCAGTTTTTTACGGAATGCCTGACGTGCAGCAGATGGCTCAGACGGCTGCTCAGCCTGGCCCCAGTTGTTTTTTGCTGGTGGGATCAGCGCGTCGAGAATGCGCTCTTCCGCCATCTCTTCTGCGCGGTAGCGGTTTTTCTCGATAGACTGAACGCGTACCATTTTGATAGCAGAATCAGTCAGATCGCGGATGATAGAGTCCACTTCTTTACCCACATAGCCCACTTCGGTGAACTTGGTGGCTTCCACTTTGATGAACGGTGCGTTGGCAAGTTTCGCCAGACGACGGGCAATTTCGGTTTTACCAACGCCGGTTGGGCCGATCATCAGAATGTTTTTCGGCGTGACTTCGTGGCGCAGCTCTTCGTCGAGCTGCATACGACGCCAGCGGTTACGTAAGGCGATAGCCACGGAACGCTTAGCGGCGTCCTGACCGATGATGTGTTTGTTCAGCTCGCTGACAATTTCGCGTGGGGTCATTTCAGACATGGGAGATCCTTACGCCTTAGATGGTAATTCTTCGATGGTGTGGAAATGGTTGGTATAGATGCAGATGTCGCCTGCAATACTCAACGCTTTTTCAGCAATCTCACGTGCGCCAAGCTCGGTATTTTCCAGCAGGGCACGGGCAGCGGCCTGGGCGTACGGGCCGCCAGAGCCGATAGCAATCAGGTCATTCTCTGGCTGCACCACATCACCATTGCCGGTGATGATAAGCGACGCGGTTTCGTCCGCGACCGCCAGCAGGGCTTCCAGCTTGCGCAGCATACGGTCGGTACGCCAGTCTTTCGCCAGCTCAACGGCGGCTTTGACCAGATGGCCCTGGTGCATTTCCAGCTTACGTTCAAACAGTTCGAACAGCGTGAAGGCGTCCGCAGTGCCGCCCGCGAAGCCGGCGATCACTTTGTCGTTATACAGACGGCGAACTTTTTTCACGTTGCCTTTCATGACGGTATTGCCCAACGTGGCCTGACCATCACCGGCGATTACGACGTGGCCGTTACGGCGAACACTTACTATTGTTGTCACGAGCAGACCCCTTTGTTGCAAATACGATATGTAGGGGCCCCGTATCGCGGTCACGCGTACGGGGCAGAATGTAAGTATAGATGGGGGGGTTTTTGGGGGTTTCAACCCCCGGAGGCGAGCCTAATGCAGTTTCCGTGACCTGCCAGCTTCAGACGGGCGATGGTGTTATCGACGTTCTCTTTGCCTTTGACCGGGCCGATGACCACGCGATTCCAGCCGTTGTTGGTGGTGATTCTGGAATCAAAGCCTTCAAACGCCAGCTGCGCACGAACGGTTTCCGCCTGCTCGGCACCTTTGAAGGAACCGCACTGTACCATCCAGCGGCGATCGTCTTTTTTCTCTGGCTTCGGCGGCGGCGTGACTTCACGCACTTCCGGGATACCGTTATTGTTCTGCGCTTTTGGCTGCGAGGCGGCGGTGTGCGCTGGCGTCTGCAACAGATCCTGATACGGCGCCTTGTTAGAGACCGTGGCCTTAGGTGGCTGCTGGGTCTGGGTTTGACGCGGTTGCTGAACCGGCGGCGCGGTGCGCGTTTGCGGCTGCTGCACAACCTGCTGCTGTGACCACTGCTGTTGCTGAGCCTGCTGCGCCAGACGCTGGCGCTGCAAGGTTTGCTGGCGCTGTTCCGGCGTTTGTTCGTTCCACGGCACTTCCGTCAGCTGTGTTGGCTGCTGGCGCATATCCGCCTGCATCTGGGCCAACAGCTGGCGCTGCTCGTCGGTAAGCTGATTCGGGTTGATCACTTCTCCGCCTGCTGACGGTTCGGTTGGCGCACGCACGCCCGGCTGGCGACTCTCCAGCTCTTTGATATAGCGCCAGCGCTCTTCCGGTTTCGGCGGAAGGCCGTTCCCGGTTACCTGACGGCCCTGGAGCGCTTCGGACTCTTCTTTTTTATGATGCGTGATGAAGTACAAACCGCCGATAAAGGCGACGACGACTGCAGCAGCAATCGCCACCATGGCAGGAGAGACGGCCGGAAAGTTACTTTGTTTTTTCCGTGTATTCCGTGAAGCGCTGTTCTTGCGCCGCGAAGGTGCCTGTTGGCTGCGGCGTACATAGTCTCGTTGTGCCACTATCGTTTCGCTGTCTTTTTCCGTTAGTTAGCCCGACATGTTACTTAAGCGACGGGGCTTTGACCAGACAAGCAAGTCTTAAAGCTCCCGGCTTTACATCAAATTTTGCTTGTGCTGCCGCGAATGATCAGTTCGCAATCAAGTAGACGCGAACCGCTATCAACAAACTGCCCGCTCAGCTGGTTCAGCAGCAGCAGCATGGCTTCACGACCAATATCAAAACGCGGCTGGGCAACTGTGGTGAGCGGCGGGTCGCAAAACTCTGCCAGTGAAATGTTATCGAAGCCAATAATGGACAGATCGTCCGGCACTTTCAGCCCCTGACGTTTAGCGTAAGAGAGTGCGCCGAGCGCCATAATATCGCTGTGGCAGAAGATGGCGGTTGGCGGTTGCGGCAGCGCCAGCAGCTGTTCCAGCGCGTTGGCGCCGGCTTCGTAGGTAAAGTTGCCACGGGCGATGTAGTGAGGGTCAACGGTGATACCGCAGCGACGTAGCGCCTGCACGTAGCCTTGCAGACGATAATGGCACAGCGGCATCTCTTCCGGCCCGGCGATACAGGCGATGCGCTGGTGGCCGAGTTCGTGAAGATAGTTAACGGCATCGAACGAGGCGGTGAGGTTGTCGATATGTACCGTAGGCAGCCCCAGCTCCGGAGCAAATTCGTTAGCCATCACCATCGGCGGCAGGTTGCGCTGCTCTTCAATACTGGCATCAAACGGCAGACGCGAGCCCAGCAGCAGCATGCCGTCAATTTGCTTGGTGATGATTAAATCGATGAAGGTTTTTTCCTGCTGGTTCTGATGCGCGCAGTCGCCAATCAGTACCAGGTAGCCCTGTGCTGCGGCGGTGACCTCGATCCCGCGGATCACTTCGCTAAAGAAGGGATCGCAGATATCCGGGACGATGACCAGAATCGTGCGCGATTCATTACGCTTCATGTTACGCCCCTGCATCTGCGGGAGGTAACCCACTTCCAGGGCGGCCTGCTCAACGCGGTTACGCGTCGCCTGCGAGACTTTCTCGGGGTTCATCAATGCACGAGATACGGTTGCCGTAGAGACATTCGCTTGTAGGGCAACATCCTTCATGGTTGCGGCAACAACCGGTTTTTTAGCCTTCACCTGATTTTCTCCTCGCTAACTGGCGCAGGCACGTCCTATGTGACCTGACATCTGACACACTTTTATCAGATAGTTAGGGGGATCCGTTACAGAATTTTCATCAGAAATGTGATGTTTGTTTGATTTCTAGATCCGGCTCGCAACTCTGCATTAACCTTCGATAGGGTCAACGTCGAGAACCCACTTCACCTTACGGGATTCCGGCAGCGTATTGATAAGCGCCAGACTGGCCGTGACGATGTGCTGCAGGCGAATGCGTGAGGGATGTTGCAGCAGTATCTGCCAGCGGTAGCGGCCGCCGCGCTTCGGCGCTAACGCCGGAACCGGGCCAATCACCCACAGCTTTTCGTCCGCCAGCGGGCTGGCCTGTATCAGATTACGCAGCTGCTGCAGGAAGACCGGTGCCTGCTGGTTGTTATGATCTTCAGCGCGAATCAGCACATGGCTGGTGTACGGCGGCAGCTGCATGGTCTGGCGTTCGGCCAGCGCCTGCTCGGCAAAGGCGTTATAGCCTTTATAGAGCAGCGTTTGCAGCAGCGGGTGGTCAGGATGGTGCGTCTGCAGAACCACTTCGCCCTGCTTACCCGCACGCCCCGCGCGGCCAGAGACCTGGGTATAAAGTTGGGCAAAGCGTTCCGCCGAGCGGAAATCGGCGGAGAAGAGCGCGCCGTCAACGTCCAGCAGGGCTACCAGCGTCACGTCCGGGAAGTGGTGGCCTTTCGCCAGCATCTGGGTGCCAATCAGGATACGCGCGCCGCCGCGATGGACTTCCGCCAGATGCTGCTCCAGCGCACCTTTGCGGCTGGTGGTATCGCGGTCGATACGTGATAGCGGCACGCCGGGGAACATCGGCGCCAGCACCTGCTCCAACTGTTCCGTTCCCAGACCCACCGGCACCATGTGCGTCGAGCCGCAGGAAGGGCACTGGCGCGGGATCGGACGCTGGCTGTCGCAGTGGTGACAGCGCAGATGATGCTGTGCCTGGTGCAGGGTGTAGTAACTGTCGCAACGTGGGCATTCGGCAATCCAGCCGCAGTCGTGGCACAGCAGCGTAGGCGCGAATCCCCGGCGGTTGAGGAACAAAATAACCTGGTTGTCGGCCTGCAAATGCTGACGCATGCGGTTGATCAGCGCCGGTGAGAGCCCGGCCTGTAGCTGCTGACCTTTTAAATCGAGCACGTGCTGCGTTGCCGGGCGTGCGTTGCCCGCGCGGCGAGTTAAACGTAGCAGGTGATATTTATGCTGGCGTACGTTGAGCAATGTCTCCAGCGCTGGCGTGGCCGAACCGAGAATTATCGGGATCTGTTCGCTGTGGGCGCGCCATACCGCGAGGTCGCGGGCGTGATAACGCCAACCTTCCTGCTGTTTATAGGAGCTATCGTGCTCTTCGTCGATGACGATCACGCCGAGATTCTTAAACGGTGTAAACAGCGAGGAGCGGGTGCCAATGACAATCGCGGCTTCGCCGCTCTTTGCCTTGAGCCAGGCGGCCATACGTTCGCTGTCGTTCAGCGCCGAGTGCAGCACTTCGACAGGCGCATTAAAGCGCTCGCGGAAGCGCGCGATGGTTTGCGGCGTCAGGCCGATTTCCGGCACCATCACCAGCGCCTGTTTGCCCTGCGCCAGCACGTTTTCCAGCACGCTAAGATAGACTTCCGTCTTCCCGGAGCCAGTGATCCCTTCCAGCAGCCAGGCGGAGAACGCATCGGACGCGCTATGAATCGCGCCTACCGCCGTGGCCTGCTCGGTGTTGAGCCGCAGGCGTTCGCCCGGCACCGAGTAGCTGGTGCGCCAATCGGTGGTTTCCGGCGCAATACTGCCCAGTTCGCAAAGCCCTTTGGTACGCAGCGACTGCATCGCGCTTTCATTAAATTCCAGCTCCGCCACCTGGTGACGCCAGATTTTACCCTGACGCAGCGCGGCCAACGCCTGTTGCTGCTTTGGTGAGCGCTTGAGCGTGTTGATATCGACGGCCTGACCCTGCTCGGTGGCAAACCAGAACCACTGCGGCGTCGCGCTGGCGGGTTTGCCCTGACGCAGCAGAATTGGCAGCGCGTGGAACAGCACATCGCCAATTGGGTGATGATAATAGTCCGCCGCCCAAAGCAGCAGTCGCCAGACGGAGGTAGAAAAGACCGGCTCGCCGTCCAGCACCTCAATCACCGCTTTCAGTTCATCGCGCGGGAGTTCGCTGCTTTCGTTGACCGAGACCACGATGCCAACGCGCTCTTGTTTGCCAAACGGCACGCGCACGCGACAGCCCGCTTTAGCGCTGAAAGCGTCAGGCAGCAGGTAGTCAAACGTACGGGGCAATGGAACAGGCAGGGCAACGTGAGCAACGGGCATGTTTTCTTCCTGACTTGAAATCTGGCGAGACAGTATACACATTGTAGGAGTGCGGATCAGTTTGCATCTGCTGGTCAAATTCTGTATGATTCGCCGCCTTTGATACATCTTTGTATCACTGACCTATACTATTAACATCGCGTGGTGTCTGGCGTTAGGGCTGGAAGAGCGACGCGGCCTTAACCGAGGTTTTCCCCATGAAAAAAGATATTCACCCGAAATACGAAGAAATTACTGCAACTTGTTCTTGCGGTAACATCATGAAAATCCGCTCTACCGTAGGTCACGATCTGAACCTGGACGTGTGCGGTAAATGCCACCCGTTCTATACTGGCAAGCAGCGTGATGTTGCTACCGGTGGCCGTGTTGACCGCTTCAACAAGCGTTTCAGCATCCCAGGCAGCAAGTAAGTTGCCTAACGAAAAAAGCGCCTCAGGGCGCTTTTTTTGTCTCTGAATTCCGGCAATGTCCGATTTTTTTGTGATGCACATCACGAAATTATTGCGCCGCACTGCGGATAAGCTTATTATTTGCCCATCAAACGACCACAAAGTAACGATGGGTAAAGGTGTGACTATGCTGACCGCAATCAAAAACGTTTTTGTTTCTTACCTGATCTCTATGTCTGAACTGCATCCTGAAGTAACACGCTTCTAAGACGCTGAAAAAATTCGAAAAAAAAGCAGAAATTACTTTCTGCTTTTTTTATGCCTGCCAATCAGTATTCCCACGTCTCCGGGTCAATCCCCAGCTCACGCATAATTTCTTTTGCCGCTTCCGGAATTTCATCGCTGCGCTCTTTACGCAGGTCTTCATCGTTAGGTAACGGTTGACCGGTAAATGCATGCAGGAACGCTTCACACAGCAGTTCGCTGTTGGTGGCGTGACGCAGGTTGTTCACCTGACGACGCGTGCGTTCATCGGTGAGGATCTTCAACACCTTCAGAGGAATGGAAACCGTAATTTTTTTTACTTGCTCACTCTTCTTACCGTGCTCAGCGTATGGGCTGATATATTCGCCGCTCCATTCAGCCATGAGATACCTTTAATCCTCTAGTCATAAGTTAACAGGCCGGGTTACGGCCGTGATCGCGCGTAGTTTACCGTAGAGAGGCCTGATGTGACACGAGCTTAGGCTTCGCAGATGTGCGCTAATGCGTATAATTTTAACGGCTATTTGCCAATAGCTCAATCTATACGCAAAGAAGTTTAGAAGTCTAGATGTATTGACGGCTATGACAACAATGTTTACTCTGGGGTCTGACTTTTCACAGACCTTGCCAGGAACGAATCCTCAT
This sequence comes from Kluyvera sp. EC_51, assembly GCF_019584505.1. Taxonomy (NCBI): domain Bacteria; kingdom Pseudomonadati; phylum Pseudomonadota; class Gammaproteobacteria; order Enterobacterales; family Enterobacteriaceae; genus Kluyvera; species Kluyvera sp. EC_51. Next base: position 69,389 of record NZ_VDAG01000016.1, read on the forward strand.
GACCCGTAAACAGGCCACCATCGCAGTGCGTAGCGGATTAAATGACGACGAGCAGTATGGTTGTGTTGTCCCGCCGATTCATCTTTCCAGTACCTATAACTTTACCGGCTTTAACGAGCCGCGTGCGCATGACTACTCTCGTCGCGGCAACCCGACGCGTGACGTGGTTCAGCGGGCGCTGGCCGAGCTGGAAGGGGGCGCAGGCGCGGTTCTGACCAACACGGGCATGTCGGCGATTCACCTGGTAACCACCGTATTCCTCAAGCCTGGCGACCTGCTGGTGGCGCCACACGACTGCTACGGCGGCAGCTACCGTCTGTTCGACAGCCTGGCTAAACGCGGCTGCTATCGCGTGCTGTTTGTCGATCAGGGCAATGATGAAGCGTTAAAAGCGGCGCTGGCTGAAAAACCGAAGCTGGTGCTGGTGGAAAGCCCAAGCAACCCGCTGCTGCGCGTGGTGGATATTGCGAAAATCTGCCAGCTGGCGCGTGAAGCTGGCGCGACGAGCGTGGTGGATAACACCTTCCTGAGCCCGGCGCTGCAAAATCCGCTGGCGCTGGGCGCGGATCTGGTCCTGCACTCCTGCACCAAATACCTGAACGGTCACTCTGACGTGGTGGCGGGTGTGGTGATTGCAAAAGATCCTGAAACGGTCACGGAACTGGCATGGTGGGCGAATAATATCGGCGTCACCGGCGGCGCGTTCGACAGCTATCTGCTGCTGCGCGGTCTGCGCACGCTGGTACCACGTATGGACGTGGCGCAGCGCAATGCCCAGGCGATTGTCGACTTCCTGAAAACCCAGCCGCTGGTGAAAAAGCTGTATCATCCTTCTCTGCCGGATAACCAGGGGCATGAAATTGCCGCTCGCCAGCAGAAAGGTTTTGGTGCGATGCTGAGCTTTGAACTGAACGGTGATGAACAGACGCTGCGTCGCTTCCTGAGCGGGCTGTCACTTTTCACGCTGGCGGAATCGCTGGGTGGGGTTGAAAGCCTGATTTCTCACGCGGCGACCATGACCCACGCGGGCATGGCCCCGGAAGCGCGCGCGGCCGCAGGTATTTCTGAGACGCTGCTGCGTATCTCAACCGGTATTGAAGATAGCCAGGACTTAATTGCCGATCTGGAAAATGGATTCCGGGTCGCAGCCGAGGGGTAAACATGAGTGTGATTGCGCAGGCAGGGGCGAATGAGCGTCAGCTGCATAAATTTGGTGGAAGTAGTCTGGCGGATGTGAAGTGTTACCTGCGCGTTGCCGGCATTATGACTGAGTACTCTCAGCCCGGCGATATGATGGTCGTTTCCGCCGCAGGGAGCACCACCAACCAGCTGATTAGCTGGCTGAAGCTCAGCCAGACCGATCGCCTTTCTGCGCATCAGGTTCAGCAGACGCTGCGCCGCTATCAGTCTGAGCTGATTAGCGGCCTGCTGCCTGCCGAAATTGCCGACGGCATGATTGCTGATTTTATTCATGACCTGGAGCGTCTGGCCGAGCTTTTAGATAACGGCGTAAGCGACGCGGTGTATGCGGAGGTGGTTGGTCACGGTGAAGTGTGGTCGGCTCGTCTGATGGCGGAAGTCCTTAAGCTGCAAGGTCTGGACGCCGCATGGCTGGATGCGCGCGCGTTCTTACGCGCCGAGCGCTCCGCGCAGCCGCAGGTAGACGAAGGCCTCTCTTATCCGCTGCTGCAACAGCTTCTGGCACAGCATCCGGGTAAACGTCTGGTGGTGACCGGCTTTATCAGCCGCAACAACGCGGGTGAAACCGTGCTGCTGGGGCGTAACGGCTCGGACTACTCCGCGACGCAAATCGGCGCGCTGGCGGGGGTTTCCCGCGTCACCATCTGGAGCGACGTGGCCGGGGTGTACAGCGCCGACCCGCGTAAAGTCAAAGATGCCTGCCTGCTGCCGCTGCTGCGTCTGGACGAAGCCAGCGAGCTGGCGCGTCTTGCCGCCCCGGTGCTGCACGCCCGTACGCTGCAGCCAGTTTCCGGCAGCGATATCGACCTGCAATTACGCTGTAGCTATTCGCCGGATCAGGGTTCGACGCGCATTGAGCGCGTGCTCGCTTCCGGCACCGGTGCGCGTATCGTCACCAGCCATGATGATGTCTGTCTGATTGAGTTCCGCGTTCCGGCAAGCCAGGACTTTAAGCTGGCGCATAAAGAAATCGACCAATTACTCAAGCGCGCACAGATTCGCCCACTAGCGGTAGGCGTGCACGCTGACCATAAGCTGCTGCAGTTCTGCTACACCTCAGAAGTGGCCGACAGTGCGCTGAAAATTCTTGATGAAGCGGGCCTGCCTGGCGAGCTTCGCCTGCGCCAGGGTCTGGCGCTGGTGGCGATGGTGGGCGCGGGCGTCACCCGTAACCCGCTGCATTGCCACCGTTTCTGGCAGCAACTGAAAGGCCAGCCGGTTGAGTTTACCTGGCAGTCGGAAGAGGGTATCAGCCTGGTCGCCGTGCTACGTGCGGGGCCAACTGAAAGCCTGATTCAGGGCCTGCACCAGTCGCTGTTCCGCGCGGAAAAGCGTATCGGCCTGATGCTGTTCGGTAAAGGTAACATTGGTTCCCGCTGGCTGGAGCTGTTTGCCCGTGAGCAGAGCACGCTCTCTGCCCGCACCGGCTTTGAGTTTGTGCTGGCCGGGGTGGTGGATAGTCGCCGCAGCCTGCTGAACTATGAAGGGCTGGATGCCAGCCGCGCGTTGGCCTTCTTCGACGATGAAGCCATCGAGCAGGATGAAGAGTCGCTGTTCCTGTGGATGCGCGCCCACCCGTACGACGATCTCGTGGTGCTGGACGTGACCGCCAGTCCGCAGCTGGCCGATCAGTATCTTGATTTCGCCAGCCACGGTTTCCACGTGATCAGCGCCAACAAACTGGCCGGGGCCAGCAGCAGCGATAAATATCGCCAGATACACGACGCGTTCGATAAAACTGGCCGCCACTGGCTGTATAACGCGACCGTCGGCGCAGGTCTGCCGGTGAACCACACTGTGCGTGATTTGATCGATAGCGGCGACAGCATTCTGGCCATTAGCGGTATCTTCTCCGGCACGCTCTCCTGGCTGTTCCTGCAGTTCGACGGCAGCGTGCCGTTTACCGAGCTGGTGGATCAGGCCTGGCAGCAGGGGCTGACCGAGCCCGATCCGCGCGTCGATCTTTCCGGTAAAGACGTGATGCGCAAGCTGGTGATTCTGGCGCGCGAAGCGGGCTATGACATCGAGCCGGATCAGGTCCGCGTAGAGTCTCTGGTGCCTGCGCACTGCGAAGAGGGCTCAATCGACCACTTCTTTGAAAATGGCGATGAGCTGAACGAGCAGATGCTCCAGCGCCTGGAAGCGGCGCAGGAGATGGGTCTGGTGCTGCGTTACGTGGCGCGGTTTGATGCGAACGGTAAAGCCCGCGTTGGGGTGGAAGCCGTGCGTCAGGAACACCCGCTGGCGTCGCTGCTGCCGTGCGATAACGTCTTTGCGATTGAAAGCCGCTGGTACCGCGATAACCCGCTGGTGATTCGCGGGCCGGGAGCTGGTCGCGATGTGACGGCTGGGGCAATTCAGTCGGATATTAACCGTCTGGCGCAGTTACTGTAGCTTTGGTTGCCGGATGGCGCTGCGCCGTCCGGCACCTCTCTCAGGCTGACTCGCGCGTCACCAACTGACCGGAAAGCGTAATCGACTGATTCTCTAACGCAGGCTCTTTGAGTTTGCGGATCATCAGCGTTGCCGCCTGCCGCCCGCTCTCTTCGCTGGCGGAAGAGACATAGGTAAAGGCCGGTGAGGTGAGGTTGATGTGCAGCATATCTTCAAAGCCAATCAGCGCGACCTGCTGCGTCAGAAAGACATCTTTACCTACCGTACGCCCCACCTTATGAATCCCATCAATACAGCCGATTAGGGCATCCGGTGAATGACAGAGCAGCGCGGTAATGGCGTTGTTGTTTTCTAGCAGTTGGCGCGTGGCTACGCTTGCAGCATAGGTATCGTTGCCGCAGGCAGGGCTGAACTCTTCGCGATAGCCGATCCCAAGACGGGTGAGGGTGCTGCGAAAACCCATCAGACGTTGCTGGCGGATGAGATCGTTTTCCAGGCCACCGAGATAGGCAATATAGCGATGACCGCGTTCCAGCAGATAGCGTGTCGCGAGGCTAGCTGCCTGTTGGTTATCGCGTAATACCCGATTGCACTCGTCTTTAATCGGCGACTGCGAAACGACGACCAGCGGCAGCGGGCACTGGCGAATTTGCGCAGGCAGAGTGTCGCTGCGGACATCGGATGCCAGATAAATCACACCAGCAACGCCTTGCTGCTTAAACGACAGCAGGCAGCGCTCGAGGTGTTCATGTTCGTTCAGCGGCTGGCCGAGAAAGACCATGTAGCCCTGCGCTTCCAGCTCCTGCACGATGCTTGCCATCACTTTGATGGAAAAGCTGTCGCTGAAGTCGCGGAGGATCAGACCAATCAGGTTAGAGGTATTCGAACGGAGGTTAGCGGCGGCGACGTTGTGAACGTAGCCCAGCTCATGAATGGCGGCCTGCACTTTTTCGATGGTGGCATCGGAGATTTTGCCTTTCTGGCGAAGCACCAGCGACACGGTGGAGACGGAAACGCCCGCCCGTTTTGCCACATCAATTATGCTGACCTTCTTCAAAAATCACTCCCTGAGCCGCTACGTCATTTGCAGAAAACAAAGAGGCTCCCATCAGGGACGGGAACCTCCAACCGCTTATAATCTTATGATTATTTGCCAATCATCGTCGACATGGTTTCCGCGATAAATTGCGCTCGGGCGCCAAATATCACCTGAATGCCGTGATCGCCGACGAAAACGACCCCGCGAGCACCAATATTATTCAGCCCATCTTTGTCCACCGGCCCTTTATCCGCCACTTCAAGACGCAGGCGGGTAATGCAGGAGCCTACGGACGCGATGTTATGCTCGCCGCCCAGCAGGTCGATAATTTCCGTTGCCAGGTCTTCATCAGTTTTGTCGTTGGCGCTGACCGTGGTTTCCGTGCGGCCCGGCGTTTTGACGTCGAAACGGCGAATCACAAAGCGGAAAGTGAAGTAGTAAATCAGCCCCATCGGAATACCGACGATAATCGCATTCAGGAAGTTGGTCTGATAGCCGTTGAACGACGGCAGGATCCCGAAGGAGATGTAGTCGATAAGCCCGGCCGAGAACGACTTGGCGATATGCGCATGCAGCAGGTACATCACCATGTAGGAGAGACCGGCCATGATGGCGTTGAAGACGTAGAGAATCGGCGCCACAAAGATAAAGGTGAACTCAACCGGTTCGGTGATCCCGGTCAGGAAGCAGGTCAGCGCGGCGGAGAACAGAATACCGGCGGCGATTTTTTTATTCTTGGTATGTGCTTCATGGTACATCGCCAGACAGGCAGCAGGCAGCGCGAACAGCATCAGCGGGAACTCGCCCTGCATGAATTTACCGGCGTTCTGGTAGGTATCGCTGCTGAAGGATTTCACCCCTTCTTCCAGCATTTTGAACCAGATAGTCTGGTCACCGTGGATCACCTGACCGGCGTGGGTGGTGTAGTCGCCGAATGAATACCAGAAAGACGGATACCAGATGTGGTGCAGGCCAAGCGGAATCAGCGCACGTTCAACCAGACCGAAGATAAAGGTCGAGGCCGCCTGGTTATCACCGTTGATCACCACCGACAGCGCGTCGATACCCGCCTGAATGTGCTGCCAGATGTACGGCAGAATCAAGCCGAGGGCGAACGATAGCAGCGCGGTGGCAATCGCCACGAAGCGTTTGCCGGAGAAGAAGCCAAGGAATTCAGGCAGCTGCATTTTGTGGAAGCGGTTAAAGCACCACGCTGCCAGGATGCCACAAATCAGGCCGCCAAAGACGCCCATCTGCAGGGTAGGAATACCCACCACCATGGCGTATTTCCCGCCTTGCGCCGCCATTTCCGGCGTAATGCCAAGCACGGTACTAATGGTGATGTTGGTAACAAACACGGAGACGGCGGCAGATAGCGCCGCGATGCCGGATTCGGAGGCCAGGCCGACGGCAGAGCCGATGGCAAACAGCATTGGCAGGTTGTCGAAGATAATCCCACCGGCGTTCATCATCAGCGGCAGATGGAATTTATCCCCGAACGCCAGCAGCAAGCCCGCAGCGGGCAGAAGCGAGATCGGCAGCATCAACGCGCGGCCAATCATCGACAGTTTGGAAAGCGATTTAACAACACTTTGAATCAGACTCATACTGATTTCCCCCGATAGACGCCTCTTCGTGCGTGCTTTTAGTAACCCTGTTTATATTAGGTATAACGTTATAGTAGAACGTTCTACTTATCGTGAAACAAGTCATTAACGTCTGCAATGGAATTTTTGCGTAGTAGGCAGATGCGTGAAAAATATGAGATCTAGTTCTCAAATTTTATGCCATAGTGAAAGTGTGGTTTATGTGACCAGACGAAGAGCGTCTGAGAGGGTAGCCAAACTATTTATGTGCGGAAAACGGCCTTCTGACAGCACAGCCTGCTCCATTCACCGTGGAGATGAATATTTTTCATCTTGATCGCAGAGAACTCACTTTTTACGCGGATTTTTCTATTGACGCCTGACTGCTTTTGGGGCATTTTTACATCCAGACGTCTAAACGGATAGATGTTTACAACACAACAATAATGACACGTGATTGATAGAGGTAAGGTATGAGCTTTTTTCACGCCAACCAGCGGGAAGCGCTGAATCAGAGTCTGGCCGAGGTTCAAGGGCAGATTAACGTTTCTTTCGAGTTTTTCCCGCCGCGCACCAGTGAAATGGAGCAAACCCTGTGGAACTCTATCGATCGCCTAAGCAGCCTGAAGCCGAAATTCGTCTCGGTCACTTACGGGGCCAACTCCGGTGAGCGCGACCGCACGCACAGTATTATTAAAGGCATTAAAGACCGCACCGGTCTGGAAGCCGTGCCGCACCTGACCTGCATTGATGCCACACGCGACGAACTGCGCGCCATTGCCCAGGACTACTGGAACAACGGCATCCGTCATATCGTCGCCCTGCGTGGTGACCTGCCACCGGGCAGCGGTAAACCAGAAATGTATGCCTCCGATCTGGTCACTTTGCTGAAAGACGTGGCGGATTTTGATATCTCCGTAGCGGCCTACCCGGAAGTGCATCCGGAAGCGAAGAGTGCCCAGGCGGATCTGCTTAATCTGAGACGTAAAGTGGAAGCCGGGGCAAACCGCGCCATCACCCAGTTCTTCTTCGACGTCGAAAGCTATCTGCGCTTTCGCGACCGCTGCGTGTCGGCGGGCATCGATGTAGAAATTATTCCGGGCATCCTGCCGGTCTCGAACTTCAAGCAGGCGAAGAAATTTGCCGACATGACCAACGTGCGCATTCCTGCCTGGATGTCGACGATGTTCGATGGCCTGGACGATGATGCTGAAACCCGCAAGCTGGTGGGCGCCAACATCGCGATGGACATGGTCAAAATTCTGAGCCGTGAAGGGGTGAAAGATTTCCACTTCTACACGCTGAACCGTGCGGAAATGAGCTACGCCATTTGCCACACGCTGGGTGTGCGCCCGGCGTAATATTCTGCCGGATGGCGCTGCGCTTATCCGGCCTACGGTTCGTGTTCAAATACCCTGCTTAGACATAAGAAACTCCTTATATTTTGAGGGGTTTCTTATCATTTCTCCCGATCGATCACAGTCAACTACCCCTAAATTGTGTAAGGATAGGCTCGACCTGCGCAGAAATTCCTCTCTGACAAGGGAAAAATAAGAGGAATTAACTATCAAATCCGTGGGTCATTTCAGCTATAACTTATCAGCAGGGGTGTATATCTTAACGATAAATACTGTAAGGGAGCATAGTGATGAGCACGCCAGACGATATCCAGAACGCAGGTAAATGTCCTTTCCACCACGGTGGTGGTCACGATTTAAGCGCCGGCGCTGGCACCAGTAGCAAGGACTGGTGGCCGAAGCAGCTTCGCGTTGATCTACTTAATCAGCATTCCAATCGATCCAACCCGCTGGGTGAAGATTTCGATTATCGCAAAGAATTCAGCAAATTAGATTACTCCGCACTGAAGGGTGATATTCGTGCGCTGTTAACGGATTCGCAATCCTGGTGGCCTGCAGACTGGGGCAGCTATGTGGGGTTATTTATCCGCATGGCGTGGCACGGTGCGGGTACCTACCGTTCTACCGACGGTCGCGGCGGCGCAGGGCGCGGTCAACAGCGTTTCGCACCGCTGAACTCCTGGCCGGATAACGTGAGCCTGGATAAGGCGCGTCGTCTGCTGTGGCCAATCAAACAGAAATATGGGCAGAAAATCTCCTGGGCCGACTTGTATATCCTTGCGGGTAACGTGGCGCTGGAAAACTCTGGTTTCCGTACCTTTGGTTTTGGTGCCGGGCGTGAAGACGTGTGGGAACCGGATCAGGACGTAAACTGGGGTGATGAAAAAGCCTGGCTGGCGCACCGTGATCCGGAAGAGCTGGCGAAACGCCCGCTTGCGGCCACCGAAATGGGCCTTATCTACGTGAACCCGGAAGGGCCAAACGCCAGCGGTGAACCGCTGTCTGCGGCAGCGGCGATTCGCGCCACCTTCGGTAACATGGGGATGGACGACGAAGAGACCGTGGCGCTGATTGCCGGTGGTCACACGCTGGGTAAAACCCACGGCGCGGCTTCGGCAACGCACGTCGGTCCGGATCCGGAAGCGGCACCGATTGAATCTCAGGGCCTGGGCTGGGCAAACAGCTACGGCAGTGGTGTAGGTAAAGATGCCATCACCTCCGGTCTGGAAGTGGTCTGGACACAGACGCCTACCCAGTGGAGCAACTACTTCTTCGAGAACCTGTTCAAATACGAATGGGTGCAGACCCGCAGCCCGGCTGGCGCCATCCAGTTTGAAGCGGTAGATGCGCCGGACATCATTCCGGATCCGTTCGACCCGTCGAAAAAACGTAAGCCAACCATGCTGGTGACCGACCTGACGCTGCGCTTCGACCCGGACTTCGAGAAAATTTCTCGCCGCTTCCTGAACGACCCGCAGGCCTTTAACGAAGCCTTTGCCCGCGCGTGGTTCAAACTGACCCACCGTGATATGGGGCCAAAAGCGCGTTACATCGGGCCAGAAGTGCCACGTGAAGATCTGATTTGGCAGGATCCGCTGCCGCATGCGTTCTTCAACCCGACCGCCGAAGATATCGAAAGCCTGAAGGCTGAGATTGCGGCATCCGGCCTCTCCGTAGGTGAGCTGGTGTCGGTCGCCTGGGCTTCCGCTTCCACCTTCCGCGGCGGTGATAAGCGCGGTGGGGCGAACGGCGCACGTCTGGCGCTTGCGCCGCAGCGTGACTGGGAAGTGAACGCCACGGCGGCTCGCGTACTGCCGGTGCTGGAAGGCATCTATAAGTCAGCGCACAAAGCTTCTCTGGCCGATATTATCGTGCTGGCCGGTGTGGTGGGCGTTGAGCAGGCAGCGAAAGCGGCCGGCGTTGATATCAAGGTTCCGTTTACCCCAGGCCGCGTTGATGCGCGTCAGGATCAGACGGACATCGAGATGTTCGAGCTGCTCAAACCGCTTGCCGATGGTTTCCGTAACTATCGTGCGGCACCGGGTGAAGCGACCACGGAATCTCTGCTGATCGACAAAGCGCAGCTGTTGACCCTGACCGCGCCGGAGCTGACCGTACTGGTTGGCGGTATGCGCGTACTGGGTGCCAACTTCGACGGCAGCAACCACGGCGTCTTTACCGACAACGTGGGCGCACTCAGCACTGACTTCTTCGTCAACCTGCTGGATATGCGCACCGAGTGGAAAGCGACCGACGAAACGTCCGAGCTGTTTGAAGGCCGCGATCGTGCGAGCGGTGAGGTTAAATACACCGCCACGCGCGCTGACCTGGTCTTTGGCTCTAACGCCGTACTGCGTGCGCTGGCGGAGGTTTATGCCTCCAGCGATGCGAAAGAGAAGTTTGTGAAAGACTTCGTGGCGGCATGGGTGAAAGTGATGAACCTGGACCGTTTCGACCTGCTGTAAGGTGGGCGTGAAGGTATAAAAAATCCCCGCGAAAGCGGGGATTTTTGTTTGTGGGTTTAAGGTAGCCCGGACGAGACGCGTTAGCGGCGACTCCGGGGAGATCCCGGCGTCACTTCGTTCGGCCGGGCTACCTTATCTCATTACTCCCACTCGTGCAGAAAACGCTGCCCATACTGGTCAGCCACCAACAGCGCCGCGTAAACGCGGTCAGGGTCCGCGCCGCCCGGCATGTTGTGGATGGTCTCGCCTTCCGCACAGGCCGCTTCCGCCACCAGGCGCATTTTCGCCGGAATATCCTCTTTGATACTCAGCTGTGCCAGGGTAATTGGCAGACCAACGCTATGGCAAAGCGCCGCGACGGTTTCAATTTCCTCCACCGGCGCGTTTTCCAGCACCAGTTGGGTGAGGGTACCAAACGCGACTTTCTCACCGTGGTAGTAGTGGTGTGCGTCTGCAATTGCCGTCATGCCGTTATGAATGGCGTGCGCAGCCGCCAAACCACCGCTCTCGAAGCCGACGCCGCTCAGGTAGGTGTTAGCTTCAATGACGCGGTCCAGCGCTGGCGTCACCACGTGCTGCTCGGCGGCCAGCATGGCTTTCTCGCCTTCTTCAATCAGCGTGTTGTAGCAAAGCTCAGCGACCGCCAGCGCGGCCTGGGTGCATTTCCCGCCTGCCATGGTGGTGGCGCCGCTGCGCGAGCAGGCACGGGCTTCAAACCAGGTTGCCAGCGCATCGCCAATCCCGGCAGCCAGCAGGCGTGCAGGGGCACCGGCGACGATTTTGGTATCGACGATAACCATGTTCGGGTTGTGCGGCAGCATCAGGTAACGGTCGAATTCGCCATCATCGGTGTACAGCACGGAGAGTGCGCTGCACGGTGCATCGGTGGAGGCGATGGTGGGAACAATCGCCACCGGCAGATTCATAAAGTGGGCCAGCGCTTTGGCCGTATCCAGCGTTTTCCCGCCGCCGATACCTAAAATGGCGCTGCATTTGGCGCTATTCGCCACGTCCTGCAGACGGTTAACTTCGTTCTGTGAACATTCGCCGCCGAACGGCGCGATTTCAACGGACAGGCCCGCGCCGGTCAGGCTTTTGCGCAGCGTCTCTTCGGCAAATCCCAGCACGAATTTATCGCCGACGACCAGCCAGCTATTGGCCATTGGCTTCAGATAGTCACCTAGACGTGTGATAACGTCGGCACCCTGAATATACTTACCTGGTGATTGAATAATGCGATCCATACATTTCTCCTACAGGTTCAGATTCCCAAATGCGTTTTTCCAGTCTTGCTCAAACTTCTCAATAGCTGACTCTACTGCGGGTGTGCCGAGCATTTGTTGCGCTACATCTAAAGGAAGGGTGATGGCCTCACATCCTGCCAATAAACAGTCCAGCGCCTGACGTGGGGTTTTAAAGCTGGCTGCCAGCACTTTGCTTTCCGGCGCATGCAGCTCCAGCAGCGATTGCAGCTCCTGCACCATGCGGATACCGTCACCGCCCTGGGCGTCGACGCGGTTGACGTACGGCGCCACGTATTTTGCCCCCGCCAGCGCGGCCAGCAGCCCCTGAGAGGCGCTGTAGACAGCGGTGCCAAGCGTTGGAATGCCCGCTTGTTTCAAAAGCTTAATCGCCGCCAGACCTTCGGCGGTGACCGGGACTTTCACCACGATGCCCGGCACGGCATCATTCAGCTTACGCGCTTCGGCCACCATACCTTCGGCGGTACGGCTCATGGTCTGGGCAAACAGCGTGCCGTTTTCACCCACGGCTTTTTTCAAACGCGGCAGCACGTCCCAGATGGATTCGCGGCTGGCGGCCACGATGCTTGGGTTAGTGGTCACGCCGACAATCGGAAAAATACGGGCCAGACGTTCCACTTCCTGCACGTTGGCGGTATCCAGATACAGTTCCATGCTATTTCCTCTTAAAGTTCCAGTTCGTGTTGCAGCAGGCTGGCGATAGCGTCGGCAGAAGCGGCGTTAACCAGAGCGCTACGGAATTCTTCATGCATAATGCGGCGGGCCAGGCGCGAGAAGATGCGCATATGCTGGTCTCCGGCGGCATGTTTGTTCAGCGTCAGCATAATGATGAACTGCGCCTCGTCATCGCCCCAGGCTACCGGCGCGGGCAGGCGCGCGACGCTGATGGTCGACTGCTCAATATGTTCCGATTTGCTGTGTGGAATAGCGAAGCTGAAGCCCAGCCCGGTGGAGAAGACCGCTTCTCGTGCCCACAGGTCGGCTTCCAGCTTACGCGGGTAGCGGCAGCGCCCGGCGAGCAGCAGGTTGTCGGTCATCCCTTTGATGACCTCCTCTTTGCTGCGCCAGTCGTTATCGAGCGAAATACAGCGTGGGGTAATCAGCGGCGCATCCTGCTGGCTCATACGGAACTGGGCGAGCAGGTGCTCCACTTCCAGCGAGGTGCGGCAGGCCATCGCCTGGTTGAGCAACTGGCGGCAGGCGCGGCTGTCGAGCTGCGCCAGACGCGCTTTGGTCGCCGGAATCGACGGGGCGCTCATGCTGATTTCATCCATTCCCAGCCCAACCAGCAGCGGCAGTACCGAGCCTTTAGCGCCCAGCTCGCCGCACAGACCAATCCATTTCCCCTGACGGTGCACCGCCTGCACGGCGAAGTCCAGGGCGCGCAGGAAGGCTGGATTCAAACTGTTGTAGTGGCGAGTCACTTTGGCGTTATCGCGATCGACTGCCAGCAGGTACTGGGTCAGGTCGTTACTGCCAATGCTGAAGAAGTCTATCTCTTCGCAGCACTGGTCGATGATGAACATCACCGACGGCACTTCCAGCATGATGCCCAGCGGAATGCGCTCATCGAACGGCACGTGTTCGCTGCGCAGCTGCTGTTTGGCTTCGGCCACCTTCTCTTTGACCCACAAAATCTCTTCCATGGAGGAGATCATCGGGATCATGATTTTCAGGCTACCGTGGGCGGAAGCGCGCAGGATGGCACGCAATTGGGTGGTGAACAGCGCGGAATACTCTTCATAAATACGCACCGCGCGGTAGCCGAGGAACGGGTTGTTTTCTGCCGGAATATTGAGGTAATCCACCGGCTTATCGCCGCCGATATCCATGGTGCGGATAATAATGCTACGTCCTTCGGCGGACTCCAGCGCCTGGCAGAAAATGTTGTACAGCTCACTCTCGCTCGGCTCGCTGGCCCTGTCCATATAGAGCATTTCCGTGCGGAACAGGCCGACGGCCTCCGCGCCGTTGCCGAAGGCGGCCTGCGCTTCAACGGAGTGGGCAATGTTGGCGGCAACCTCAAGGCGAATGCCGTCGGCGGTGCGCGCCTCTTTATGCAGCCACACGCTTTGCTGTTCGCGAATGGCGGCCTGTACACGTGCTTCCTGCTGGTAATAGCGGGTGATGGCCTCTGTTGGGGCGACAATCACCGCACCCGCGTTGCCGTCGAGGTAAACCGGCTGGTTCTGCCACGGCGTTAGTGCATCAATCTCCACGCCCACAAGGGTTGGAATGTTAAAGGAGCGAGCGAGGATCACCGTATGCGAGGTGGTGCCGCCGCTTTGTAACAGCAGGCCTTTGAGCAGGGTTTTGTCCAGTTCGAGGAACTGGCTTGGGGTCAATTCTTCCGCCACGCAGATGGACGGCTGAGTAAGCTGGCCCGGTGCCGGGAAGCGGTCTTCACCATAAATATGCTGCAGCAGCTGGAAGCCGACGTCGCGCACGTCCAGCGCACGCTCTTGTAAATAGCTGCTGCTGGAACGGGCAAATTCGGCGCAGAAGTGGTTGGCGCTCTCAACGACGGCCTGCGCGCAGCTCAGACCGTTATTCACGCCCGCCAGTAAATGCTGGCGTAACGAGGTATCGGTCGCCAGCGAGCGGTGCGCTTCGAGGATAGCGCTGGCGGTGCTGTCGTTGTCTAACAACCGCAGTTCCAGCGTTCTGACCAGCCGTGTCAGGCCGCTATCCAGCGCCGACTGTTCCTGTTCCGCATTTTTCGCGGGCGGAAGTTCGCCGAGATTATTGAGATCCAGCGCGGCCAGACGAGTGAGCACGCCGCCCGCGCTGCCGTTACAGACCGGCAGTGCGCGGAACAGCGTTGGGTTGAGGCGGGTCAGAGATTCAGGTAGCGCTTCCTGCTCTACGTTGGCAACCTGCGCCAGCGGCGCGTCGCACAGCGGAAATTCCTCTTTCAGCCAGGTGGAGAGACGTTGATGCGCGTTCTGCTCATCTGCACCGTTCAGCAGCAGGCGGCAGCTATCGCCTGACAGCGTGTCGGTGCCGATAATTGCCAGCGCGCTTTTGGCGTTGCCTTTGCGATCCGTACGCAGGTTATGCCATTCAATATCGCAGCTAAACGTGTTGCACAGCGTCTCAACGTGGCTGGCCGGGCGAGCATGCACGCCGTTCGGTAATTCGCAGACAAATTCAACAACCAACGCCATAACCTTATCTCCCAAATCATTCGATATGGGTAACAGAATAGGGGGCTTGTGAAGGGGCATGCTATCTGACATTTATGTCAAAAACTGGATAAATGTATGGTCTGCTGGAAAATGCGAGCAACCTCACAGGTTCCATGTCATGCGTATTAAGGCCGTTCATGCGCTAACTTTTGAGGTCGCTCGCATTTTTCTTTTGATAATACAAAAATCCAGTAAATGCACTTTTTATCCACTGTCTGTCCCGCCGCCAATTGCCTATTGTTTGCCACAACACCCTAATAGATATGGGCCGAAGAAGCCCAGGAGCGACTGATGAAAGAATTGGTGCAAATACTCAAAAACACCCGTCAGCATTTGATGACTGGCGTGTCGCACATGATCCCGTTTGTGGTTGCGGGCGGTATTTTACTGGCCGTCTCCGTCATGCTGTACGGCAAAGGGGCCGTACCTGATGTTGCAACCGACCCTAACCTGAAAAAGCTCTTTGATATCGGTGTCGCGGGCCTGACGCTGATGGTGCCTTTCCTCGCCGCCTACATCGGCTACTCCATTGCTGAACGTTCTGCGCTGGCGCCTTGCGCCATCGGCGCGTGGGTCGGTAACAGTTTTGGCGCGGGCTTCTTTGGCGCGCTAATCGCCGGGATTATTGGCGGTATCGTAGTCTACTACCTGAAGAAGATCCCGGTACACAAAGTGCTGCGTTCGGTGATGCCTATCTTCGTGATTCCTATCGTCGGCACCTTTATTACCGCAGGCATCATGATGTGGGGGCTGGGTGAGCCGGTAGGTCTGCTGACCTCCAGCCTGACGCAGTGGCTGCAAGGGATGCAGGCTGGCAGCATCGTGGTGCTGGCGGTGATTATGGGCCTGATGCTGGCGTTCGATATGGGCGGCCCGGTCAACAAAGTGGCCTACGCCTTCATGCTGATCTGCGTCTCTCAGGGCGTCTATACCGTCGTCGCCATTGCCGCTGTCGGCATCTGCGTGCCACCGCTGGGCCTGGGGCTGGCAACGCTGATTAATCGTAAAAACTTCAATAACGAAGAGCGTGAAGCGGGCAAAGCCGCGCTGGTGATGGGCTGCGTCGGCGTTACCGAAGGGGCGATTCCGTTCGCCGCTGCCGATCCGCTGCGCGTGATCCCTTCCATCATGCTGGGCTCCGTCTGCGGCACGGTGACCGCCGCGCTGATGGGAGCACAGTGCTACGCCGGGTGGGGCGGCTTGATTGTCCTGCCGGTGGTTGAAGGCAAGCTGGGCTATCTGCTGGCGATTGTGGTCGGTGCGGTGGTCACGGCGGTGAGCGTCAACGTCCTGAAAAGCCTGGCGCGTAAGAACAAAAAAGCGGTTGTCGAAAAAGAAGATGACCTGGATTTGGATTTCGAAATTAACTAATTGAGAAGGTAGAAGATTATGACCAGTATTATTGCGGTAACGGCTTGTCCTTCCGGCGTAGCACACACCTACATGGCAGCGGAAGCGCTGGAGAGTGCGGCGAAATCAAAAGGCTGGAACGTGAAGGTAGAAACGCAGGGGTCTATTGGTCAGGAAAATGAGCTGACGGCGAGCGATGTAGCGGCAGCGGACATGGTGATTCTGACCAAAGACATTGGCATCAAGGCGGAAGAACGTTTTGCCGGGAAAACCATTGTGCGGGTTAATATTAGCGATGCGGTTAAACGTGCCGACGCTATTATGAATAAGATCGAGGCACACTTAGCGCAGAGCGCCTAAGTTTTATCCCGATACAATAGAAACTTAGCCACTGGCGGGTGCGAAAGAATTTTTGCGCCCGCCAGCGTTTGTTTTCTGCAAGGAGGAGACGATGACGGTAACGAGCGGAAGAGTGCTGGTAGCGGTAACGGCCTGCGTCAGTGGGGTGGCCCACACCTACATGGCGGCGGAACGTCTGGAAAAACTCTGTCAGCAGGAAAAGTGGACCATAAAGATTGAAACGCAGGGGGCGCTTGGCATTGAAAATGCGCTGACGGAAGACGACATCCGCCGGGCCGATGCGGTGCTGCTGATTACCGATATCGAGCTCAACGGCGCAGACCGTTTTACCCAGAGCCGCTGCGTGCAGTCTGGGATTAGCGCCTTTTTACGCGAGCCGCAAAAGGTCATGGCCGCGGTGCGTAAGCTGCTTTCCGCGCCGCAGCACACGCACATTATTCTGTCGTAGTCAGCTGACTGTGGTACTGACGGCGGTACTCTGACGGCGAACGGTCAGTATTCTTGCGGAACAGACGGCAGAAGTAGTTGCTGTCGACAAACCCACAGGCGTGGGCAATCTCTTTGACCTTCAGGTCGTAACCCTTTAACAGCCGTCTGGCGTGCTCCAGTCGGGTATGGTTAAGGTATTCGTTAAATCCCATTACTCCGCTTTTCTGAAACAGATGCGACAGATAGTTGGGAGAAATGTAGAACGCCTGCGCCACCGATTCGCGGGTTAGCGGTTCGGCAAAGTGGCTATCGATATGCTCGCGAATGGCGTCGAACAGCGCCTGGCTGCGTGAGGCGGTCTGGATTTGGCTGCTGAGCAGGTCGGCGCAGTGGCTGATCAGGCTGGTGGCAATCAGCCGGGCGGTTTGCTGCTCCTGCGGTTGCATCTGAATTTCACTCATGGTTTGCAGCAGGAAAGAGCCGACGCGTGGGCCACGGCGAGCGACGTGCTGCTTCGCCATGTTCTTCAACTGCTGCCCATCCCACTGCTGCACGCTAAACCCCAGCTGTTGCTTGCCAAACAGAATGCTCAGCGTGGTGACCGGACTCTGCCACTGCGGGAAATTCCAGCCGCCAGCGGGAACGTAGAGCGCATCGAGCGTCAACATGGGTTCACCCAGCGCGGCATCGGTGAGCTGCCCTTCAAGCAGGATCTCCAGCCGCGGAAAGTCAACCTGAAACGCCATCTCCGGCACCGGCGCGTGATTCCCGGCAAACCAGATTTTTTGCAGCGGCGTGGCGCCTGAGGCGATGTGGGAAAGCAGCGGGTTGATATCGAAAAGCATGGGGCCCCCTGTCGTGGTGAACAACGCAGAAACCTTAACCGAGGGGATAAAAAAAGGCCACAAAGAATGTGGCCTTTTGGCGTGCAGATCGCCCGGATAACGCCGGGGCTGCACCGTGCATATTCCCGGCGTCGCTTCGCTCGGCCGGGCTACATGGGGGAGAGATTAACCGGTGTTACGCATACCGGCAGCAACGCCCGCGATGGTGACCATCAGCGCCTGCTCAACGTTATGGTTCGGCTCCAGACCTTCTTCTTCCGCTTTACGTGAACGGTGCAGCAGTTCAGCCTGCAGAACGTTCAGCGGGTCAGTGTAGACGTTACGCAGCTGGATAGACTCGGCAATCCACGGCAGGTCGGCCATCAGGTGCGCATCGTTGGCGATATCCAGCACCACTTTGATGTCGGCTTCCAACTGCTCGCGCAGCTCGGTGCCCAGACCCCACAGCTCTTTTTTCACCAGACGCTGATCGTAGTATTCCGCCAGCCACAGGTCAGCCTTCGAGTAGACCATCTCCAGCATGCCCAAGCGGGTAGAGAAGAACGGCCAGTCGCGACACATGGCTTCCAGCTTGCTCTGCTTACCGTCTTCAACCACTTTTTGCAGCGCCGCGCCAGCGCCCAGCCAGGCTGGCAGCATCAGGCGGTTCTGCGTCCAGGCGAAGATCCATGGAATCGCACGCAGTGACTCAACGCCGCCGGTGGCGCGACGTTTTGCCGGGCGTGAACCCAATGGCAGTTTGCCCAGCTCCTGCTCCGGCGTGGCGGAGCGGAAGTACGGCACGAAATCTTTGTTTTCACGCACGTAGCCGCGGTACATCTCGCAGGAGATATCCGACAGTTCGTCCATGATGCCGCGCCACTCTTCTTTTGGCTCCGGCGGTGGCAGCAGGTTCGCTTCCAGAATGGCGCTGGTGTACAGCGACAGGCTGCTGACGGTGATTTCCGGCAGACCGTATTTGAAGCGGATCATCTCGCCCTGTTCGGTCACGCGCAGGCCGCCTTTCAGGCTGCCCGGAGGCTGAGAGAGCAGCGCAGCGTGCGCCGGGGCGCCGCCGCGGCCGATAGAGCCACCGCGACCGTGGAACAGCGTCAGCTCGATGCCCGCTTTCTCACAGGTTTTGATTAACGCATCCTGTGCCTGGTACTGCGCCCAGGATGCCGCCATTACGCCCGCATCTTTTGCGGAGTCGGAATAGCCAATCATGACCATCTGCTTGCCCTGAATAAAGCCGCGATACCAGTCGATGCTCAGCAGCTGAGTCATGACGTCGTCGGCGTTGTTCAGGTCGTCGAGGGTTTCGAACAGTGGCGCCACTGGCAGCGCGAAGGTAATGCCCGCTTCTTTCAGCAGCAGGTGAACGGCCAGCACGTCGGACGGCGTTTTCGCCATGGAGATAACGTAGGCGGCGACCGAGCCGATAGGCGCATCGACAATCGCTTTACAGGTATTGAGGACTTCGCGGGTTTCGTTGCTTGGTTCCCAGCTACGCGGGAGAAGCGGACGTTTGGAATTCAGTTCGCGGATCAGGAAGGCCTGCTTGTCGGCTTCAGACCAGCTTTCGTAGTCGCCGATGCCCAGATAGCGGGTCAGTTCGCCCAGCGCTTCGGTATGACGGGTGCTTTCCTGACGCACGTCGATACGCACCAGCGGCACGCCAAAACACTTCACGCGGCGCAGGGTGTCGAGCAGTTCGCCGTTGGCGATAATGCCCATCCCGCAGGCCTGCAGTGATTTATAACAAGCGTACAGCGGTTCCCACAGCTGTTCGTTCTGGCTGATCAGGCCCGCCGGTTTCGGCAGACGCTCACCTTTCAGGCGTGCTTCCAGCCACGCCTGGGTAGCCAGCAGACGGGTACGCAGGTTTTTCATCAGGAAACGGTACGGCTCGGTAGCACCCGCTTCGCCAACCAGTTCGCGCAGTTCGTCGGTGCACTCAACCATCGACAGTTCGGAAATCAGAATCTGAATATCTTTCAGGAACAGGTCGGTGGCTTTCCAGCGGCTGAGCAGCAGGACGTGGCGGGTGATTTCCGCGGTGACGTTCGGGTTGCCGTCGCGGTCGCCGCCCATCCAGGAGGTGAAGCGTACCGGCACGAAATCAACCGGCAGCTGGTAGCCGAGGTTCTCTTCCAGCTGTTCGTTCAGCTCGCGCAGGTAGTTTGGTACGCCTTCCCACAGGCTGTTTTCCACAACCGCAAAGCCCCATTTGGCTTCATCAACCGGGCTTGGGCGGTGTTTACGGATTTCGTCGGTGTGCCAGGACTGGGCAATCAGCTGACGCAGACGGCGCATCACCTGGTTGCGCTCGTAGTCGGCGATATCGGTATTATCGAGCTGCTTTAAGCAGTTGTTGATCTCGCCCATTTTGTGAATCAGCGTACGACGCGTGATTTCAGTTGGGTGCGCGGTGAGCACCAGCTCCAGCGACAGGGATTCAACGGCTTTTTTTATCGTGGTTTCGTCGAGATTAGGTTGGTCTTTGAGTTTACGCAGGGTACGAGCAATCACTTCCGGGTTGCTTGCCGCTTCGCCTTTTGGCGAAATGCTGTGGTACTGCTCGGCGGTGTTAGCCAGATTCAGGAACTGACTGAACGCGCGGGCGACCGGCAGCAGTTCATCGTTGGACAGGTTCTGCAGCGTGGTGAGCAGCTCCTGGCGATTGGCTTCGTTGCCCGCACGAGAAGATTTGGACAACTTACGGATCGTTTCTACACGGTCAAGAATGTTCTCACCAAGCGCATCCTTGATGGTATCGCCTAGCACTTTACCGAGCATACTGACATTACTACGCAACGCGGAATATTGTTCGTTCATTAACCCAGACACCCCATCTCATTTTATTTTGTTATATCCCAACCCCTGGAACGTAAGGGCGAGATAAAGACACCTCTTTTATAAAGCCACGTAAAAACCCGTACGTCAATTGCTGCGAAATCGCTTCAGCAAACGAATAAATCGCGACAATTTATGAAAGTTAATTCGTATCGTGCCAGATAAGAAATGCTTATGAAAATGTGAAGGAGATCGCGGGAACGGGGGAGCGGAAAGGTGCCGGATGGCGCTGCGCTTATCCGGCCTACTGACAGGATAGGCCCGGCAAGCATTAAGCCACCGGGCAAAATTCATTAGTGCCAGCAGAAGTGATGCACGACCTGGGTAATTAACTCGCGCGTCGGCTTAATAAAGCGCGTTTCCAGATATTCGTCCGGCTGGTGCGCCTGGTTAATCGAGCCTGGGCCGAGAACGATGGTCGGGCACAGGGTCTGGATAAACGGCGCTTCGGTGCAGTAGTTCACCACTTCGGTCTTGGTACCGAGCAGTTTTTCCAGCACCTGAACCAGCTGGTGATCCGGCGGGCATTCGTAGCCTGGAATCGGCGGATGCAGTTCGCTAATGGTCAGGCGGCCCGGCCACTGCGCGCTGACCGGATCAAGGGCTTCGTCGAGCAGGCCGTTCAGATCGTTCAAGGTCATTCCCGGCAGCGGACGAATGTCCATGTGCAGCTCGCAGCAGGCGCAGATGCGGTTGGAAGCATCGCCGCCGTGGAGGCTACCGAGGTTGAGCGTTGGATACGGCACGGTGAACGCGTCGTAGTGATAGCGTTCTTTCAGCGAGTCGCGTAACTGCATTACGCGGCCAATCGCGTCGTGCATGATCTCAATGGCATTGACGCCGCGCGCCGGGTCGCTGGAGTGGCCAGACTGGCCCATCACGCGGATGGCGTTCGACATATGACCTTTGTGCGCGCGCACTGGCTGCAGTGAAGTTGGTTCACCGATGATGGCGCAGTCCGGGCGCAGTTCGGTGGATTCGGAGAAGTAGCGAGCCCCCGCCATGCTGGTCTCTTCATCGGCGGTGGCCAGGATATAGAGCGGCTTTTTCAGCGTCGTCACGTCAACATCACGCAGCGCATCCAGAATAAAGGCGAAGAAGCCTTTCATGTCGGCGGTACCCAGACCGTAGAGCTTGTTGTCATGCTCGGTGAGGGTAAACGGATCGCGGGTCCAGCGCCCGTCGTCGAACGGCACGGTATCAGTATGACCGGCCAGCAGTAGCCCGCCCGCGCCGTGTCCGATGCTGGCCAGCAGGTTGAATTTATTGCGTGTGCCGGGAACCGGCTGCACCTCAACGTTGAAGCCTAACGAGGCAAACCAGTCAGCAAGCAGAGTGATTAAAGACGCATTGCTCTGATCGAGCGCTACTTCGGTTGCGCTGATGGAAGGAGTGCCGATCAACGCACGGTAAATCTCGATAAATGGGGGTAAATTGTTTTTCATTGTTGACACACCTCGGGTCATGATAGTATCAATATTCATGCAGTATTTGTGAATAAAAATACATTATCATTAGGCGTAAGAAAACCCACCAACGGTAGGGTGAATAGAAAACGCTTAATCAGGCAAACAGACATAAGAAGGTGAGCAGCCCCGATGTTGAATACGCTGATTGTGGGCGCGAGCGGTTACGCTGGCGCAGAGCTTGTGACCTATGTAAATCGCCATCCTCATATGAACATAACCGCTTTGACGGTCTCAGCGCAAAGCAATGATGCAGGAAAGTTAATCTCCGATTTGCATCCACAGCTGAAAGGGATTGTCGATCTGCCGCTGCAGCCGATGTCCGACATCAGCGAATTCAGTGCCGGTGTTGATGTGGTGTTCCTGGCGACCGCCCACGAAGTGAGTCACGATCTGGCCCCGCAGTTCCTTGCGGCAGGCTGCGTGGTGTTCGACCTTTCCGGTGCGTTCCGCGTCAACGACGGTGCCTTCTATGAAAAATACTACGGCTTTACCCATCAGCATCCTGAGCTGCTGGCGCAGGCGGTGTACGGCCTGGCCGAGTGGAGCGCCGAGGCGCTGAAAGAGGCGAACCTGATTGCGGTGCCGGGCTGTTACCCGACGGCGGCGCAGCTTTCTCTGAAACCCCTGATTGATGCCGATCTCCTGGATCTCAACCAGTGGCCAGTGATCAACGCCACTTCCGGCGTGAGCGGTGCCGGGCGCAAAGCCGCTATCTCTAATAGCTTCTGCGAAGTCAGTCTACAGCCGTACGGCGTGTTCACTCATCGCCATCAGCCGGAAATCGCCAGCCACCTTGGCGCAGAGGTGATTTTCACCCCGCATCTGGGCAACTTCCCGCGCGGTATTCTGGAGACGATTACCTGTCGTCTGAAGCCGGGCGTGACCCACGCGCAGGTGGCAGAAACCTTACAACAGGCCTACGGTGACAAGCCGATGGTACGTTTATACGAGAAGGGCGTTCCGGCACTGAAAAATGTGGTCGGACTGCCGTTCTGCGATATCGGTTTTGCCGTGCAGGGCGAGCACCTGATCGTCGTGGCGACCGAAGACAACCTATTGAAAGGCGCTGCCGCACAGGCCGTGCAGTGCGCCAATATCCGTTTCGGCTTCGCTGAGACGCAGTCTCTTATTTAAGGTGTGACGACGATGAATCCATTAATTATCAAACTGGGCGGCGTGTTACTGGATAGCGAAGAGGCGCTGGAGCGTCTGTTTACCGCACTGGTGAACTACCGCGAGTCGCATCAGCGCCCGCTGGTGATTGTCCACGGCGGTGGCTGCGTAGTGGATGAGCTGATGAAACAGCTCAATCTGCCGGTGAAAAAGAAAAATGGTCTGCGCGTCACCCCTGCCGATCAAATCGACATTATTACCGGCGCGCTGGCGGGTACCGCCAACAAAACGCTGCTGGCATGGGCGAAGAAGCATGATATCGCCTCCGTTGGCCTGTTCCTCGGCGACGGCGACAGCGTGCAGGTGAGCAAACTGGATGAAGAATTGGGCCATGTGGGTCTGGCGCAGCCGGGTTCGCCTAAATTGATTAATCTGCTGCTGGAAGGCGGTTTCCTGCCGGTGGTGAGCTCTATCGGCGTGACCGCCGAAGGGCAACTGATGAACGTCAACGCTGACCAGGCGGCAACCGCGCTGGCGGCTACGCTTGGCGCAGACCTGATTCTGCTCTCCGATGTGAGCGGCATTCTCGACGGTAAAGGCCAGCGTATTGCGGAAATGACGGCGGCGAAGGCTGAGCAGCTGATCGAGCAGGGCATTATTACCGATGGGATGATTGTGAAGGTGAACGCGGCGCTTGATGCGGCACGTACGCTGGGTCGCCCGGTAGATATCGCCTCATGGCGTCACGCGGAGCAACTGCCGGCGCTGTTTAACGGCACGCCAATTGGTACGCGTATTCTGGCTTAAGTGATTTTCCCCTCACTCTAACCCTCTCCCCTAAGGGGCGAGGGGACTGGGTTTTACCCTCTCCCTCAGGGAGCGGGCCGGAGTGAGGGTTATTTTCAGGCCGGAGACTACCCGGCAAAAATAAACGAATTTAAGGAAGCATGTTATGGCACTTTGGGGTGGGCGTTTTACTCAGGCAGCGGATCAGCGGTTCAAACAGTTCAACGACTCTTTACGCTTTGACTATCGCCTGGCGGAGCAGGATATCGTTGGCTCTGTTGCCTGGTCCAAAGCGTTGGTGACGGTCGGCGTTCTGACGGCGGAAGAGCAATCTCAACTGGAAGCCGCGCTGGGCGTGCTGCTGGAAGAAGTGCGGGCAAACCCGCAGCAGATTCTGCAAAGCGATGCCGAAGATATCCATAGCTGGGTAGAAGGTAAGCTTATCGACAAAGTGGGCCAGCTGGGTAAAAAGCTGCACACCGGCCGTAGCCGTAACGACCAGGTCGCGACCGACCTCAAACTGTGGTGCAAAGATACCGTTGCTGAGCTGCTGACGGCCATCCGCCAGCTGCAAAGCGTGCTGGTCGACACCGCGCAGGCCAACCAGGATGCGGTGATGCCGGGCTATACGCACCTGCAACGTGCGCAGCCGGTGACCTTTGCGCACTGGTGCCTGGCCTACGTTGAGATGCTGGCGCGTGACGAAAGCCGCCTGCAGGATACCCTCAAGCGTCTGGACGTGAGCCCGCTGGGCTGCGGCGCGCTGGCGGGTACCGCTTATGAAATCGATCGTGAACAGCTGGCGGGCTGGCTGGGCTTTGCGTCCGCCACCCGTAACAGCCTGGACAGCGTTTCTGACCGTGACCACGTGCTGGAACTGCTGTCTGATGCGTCCATCGGCATGGTGCACCTGTCGCGCTTTGCTGAAGATCTGATCTTCTTTAATACCGGTGAAGCGGGCTTTGTTGAGCTGTCTGACCGCGTGACCTCAGGTTCCTCCCTGATGCCGCAGAAGAAAAACCCGGATGCGCTCGAGCTTATCCGCGGTAAGTGTGGCCGCGTACAGGGTGCGCTGACCGGCATGATGATGACCTTAAAAGGCCTGCCGCTGGCCTATAACAAAGATATGCAGGAAGACAAAGAGGGCGTATTCGACGCGCTCGATACCTGGATGGACTGCTTGCATATGGCGGCGCTGGTGCTGGATGGTATTCAGGTGAAACGTCCACGTTGCCAGGAAGCGGCGCAGCAGGGTTATGCGAACGCCACCGAACTGGCGGATTATCTGGTGGCGAAAGGCGTTCCGTTCCGTGAAGCGCACCATATCGTGGGCGAAGCGGTGGTTGAGGCCATAGCTCAGGGTAAACCACTGGAGGATCTGGCGCTGGCTGACCTGCAGAAATTCAGCGCGGTGATTGGCGACGATGTTTACCCAATTCTGTCGCTGCAATCCTGCCTTGATAAGCGTGCAGCAAAAGGCGGCGTGTCGCCGAAGCAGGTAGCACAGGCGATTAGCGACGCGAAGGCGCGCTTGGGTTAATTCTCTGCGGGCTGATGCCCTCACCCCCAACCCCTCTCCCACAGGGCGAGGGGAGCATGTAGCCCGGCCAAGCGCAGCGACGCCGGGTTTTTTACGGCCAAAAAAAAGCGGGCACGGGGCCCGCAAACGTTCATGTTGGCTTTATTTGTCGAGTTTGAGAGAAACTCCGAATCAGTGTGACGACTTCAAGGGTTAAACAAGGGTCACCTGTTTCTGTGGTGTATTATTGAACAGAACGCTTGATAGGGATAATCATTCATTGCTATTCTATCTATCGCCATGAACTATCGTGGCGATGGAGGATGAATAATGAATATTCGTGATCTTGAATACCTGGTGGCGTTAGCTGAACACCGGCACTTCCGCCGGGCGGCAGATTCCTGCCATGTCAGCCAACCAACCCTGAGCGGGCAGATTCGTAAGCTGGAAGATGAACTGGGCGTCATGCTGCTGGAGCGTACCAGCCGCAAAGTGCTGTTCACCCAGGCGGGGCTGCTGCTGGTGGATCAGGCGCGTACCGTGTTACGCGAGGTCAAAGTGCTGAAGGAGATGGCAAGCCAGCAGGGGGAGACAATGTCCGGCCCGTTGCATATCGGCCTGATCCCAACCGTTGGCCCGTATCTGCTGCCTCATATTATTCCCATGCTGCACCAGACCTTCCCGAAGCTCGAAATGTACCTGCATGAAGCGCAAACCCATCAACTGCTGGCGCAGCTCGACAGCGGTAAGCTGGACTGTGCGATTCTGGCGCTGGTGAAAGAGAGTGAAGCCTTTATTGAGGTGCCGCTGTTCGACGAGCCGATGATGCTGGCGATCTATGCCGATCACCCGTGGGCGGAGCGCGATCGCGTGCCGATGTCGGATCTGGCCGGTGAGAAGTTGCTGATGCTGGAAGACGGGCACTGCCTGCGCGACCAGGCGATGGGCTTCTGCTTTGAGGCGGGTGCGGATGAAGATACGCATTTCCGCGCAACCAGCCTGGAAACGCTGCGCAATATGGTGGCGGCGGGAAGCGGGATTACGCTGCTGCCTGCACTCGCCGTGCCGCAGGAACGCAAACGCGATGGCGTGGTGTACCTGCCGTGCATTAAGCCAGAACCACGCCGCACCGTTGGCCTGGTCTATCGCCCGGGATCGCCTCTACGTGGCCGCTATGAGCAGCTGGCAGAGGCCGTCCGCGAAACGATGGACGGCCATTTTGACAGTGCGTTAAAACAGGCGGTTTAAGCCGTTTAGCGCCGCTACCCGATAGGCTTCCGCCATGGTTGGGTAGTTAAAGGTGGTGTTAACGAAGTACTCAATGGTGTTACCACCACCTTTCTGCTCCATAATCGCCTGGCCGATATGAATAATTTCGGCCGCGCGCTCGCCAAAGCAGTGAATACCGAGGATCTCCTTGGTCTCCCGATGGAACAGGATCTTCAGGCTTCCCACGCTCATACCGACGATTTGCGCTCGGGCCAGGTGTTTAAACTGTGCACGACCTACCTCATACGGCACTTTCATCGCGGTCAGTTGCTGTTCGGTTTTGCCGACGGAGCTGATTTCCGGAATGGTATAGATACCGGTCGGGATGTCTTCAATCAGATGTGCGCTGGCTTCACCTTTCATTAACGCCTGCGCGGCAATGCGGCCTTGATCATAGGCCGCCGAAGCCAGGCTCGGATAACCGATAACATCACCGACGGCATAGACGTGCGGCAGCGCGGTCTGGTACATGCTGTTCACTTTCAGCTGTCCGCGGCCATCGGCCTGTAGCCCGATGTTTTCCAGCGACAGCGAATCGGTGTTGCCGGTACGACCGTTGGCGAACAGCAGGCAGTCCGCTTTGAGCTTCTTGCCGGACTTCAGGTGCATGATCACGCCGTCGTCCACGCCTTCAATTTTCTCGTACTCTTCGTTGTGGCGAATGACGACGCCGCTATTCCAGAAGTGGTAAGAGAGCGAATCTGACATTTCCTGGTCAAGGAAGGCCAGCAGACGGTCGCGGGTGTTGATCAGATCAACCTTAACCTCCATTCCACGGAAGATAGACGCATATTCGCAGCCGATAACCCCTGCGCCGTAGATAATCACGTGGCGCGGTTCGTGGTGCAGGCTGAGAATCGAGTCGCTGTCGTAAATGCGCGGGTGGGTAAAGTCGACGTCGGCTGGGCGATACGGGCGTGAGCCGCAGGCAATCACGAACTTATCGGCGGTGAACGTTTCGACAGAACCGTCCGGACACTCCAGCGCGATGGTGTGCTCATCGACGAAGCGGGCGTCACCCTGCAACATTTCACAGTGATTACGCTCATAAAAGCCCTGACGCATGTGAGTTTGCTGATTGATTACGCTATCGGCATGATTCAGGATGTCGGCAAATGAGGAGCGGAGAAGTCGGCTGTGGTCGCTGTAGAGAGGGTTCTGGTTGAATTCGATAATACGGCTAACGGCGTGGCGAAGGGCTTTAGACGGGATGGTACCCCAGTGGGTACAGCCGCCGCCGACGTTATGATAACGCTCAATAACGGCGACACGGGCTCCTTGCTTCACCAGACCCATAGCAGCACCTTCGCCGCCGGGGCCGGAACCAATTACTATTGCATCATAATCGTAGGAATGTGGCATGGTAAGGCTTACCTGTTCTTATACATAAAAGCAACAGAATCATAACATCATCGAAGTAATAACCCAATTATCGTTGGGCTTTTTTCATACGAAATAGCATAAATAGCATGTAAACAATCATTAACAAAGCTGCGTAAGTCGATTCGTTTTAATCTCTGGTATAGTGCCAGCACGGCTTGTGGAAGGATTCAGTCATCGTGATGGGTGTTAGAGCGCAACAAAAAGAAAAAACCCGGCGTTCGCTGGTGGAAGCGGCATTTAGTCAATTAAGTGCCGAACGTAGCTTTGCCAGCCTGAGCCTGCGCGAAGTGGCGCGCGAGGCAGGGATTGCGCCAACCTCCTTTTATCGTCATTTCCGCGATGTGGATGAGCTTGGGTTGACCATGGTCGATGAGAGCGGCCTGATGCTGCGTCAGTTGATGCGCCAGGCGCGCCAGCGTATCGCCAAAGGCGGCAGCGTTATCCGCACCTCCGTCTCAACCTTTATGGAATTTATCGGCAATAACCCGAACGCCTTCCGCCTGCTGCTGCGCGAGCGTTCAGGCACCTCTGCGGCATTTCGTGCCGCGGTCGCCCGCGAAATTCAGCATTTTATCGCGGAACTTGCCGACTATCTGGAAATCGAAAACCATATGCCTCGTGCGTTCACGGAAGCGCAGGCTGAGGCGATGGTGACTATTGTATTTAGCGCGGGTGCAGAGGCTCTGGATGTAAGCCCTGAGCAGCGCCGTCAGCTGGAAGAGCGGCTGGTGCTGCAGTTACGGATGATCTCCAAGGGCGCATACTACTGGTATCGCCGTGAACAAGAGAAGATGACACATCAGTCCGAATAAGGTGGTAGACGAGCAATGAAACAGTCAGGTCAAGATAAAGGTACGCTGCTGCTGGCGCTGTTGGCTGGCTTATCGATTAACGGGACGTTTGCGGCACTGTTCAGCTCCATCGTGCCTTTCTCTATATTCCCTATTATTGCGCTGGTGCTGACGGTGTACTGCCTGCATCAACGTTACCAGAATCGTACGATGCCGGTCGGGTTACCGGGCCTGGCGGCCGCCTGCTTTATTCTTGGCGTGCTGTTGTACAGTACCGTGGTGCGCGCGGAGTACCCGGATATCGGTTCTAACTTCTTCCCGGCGGTACTCTCGGTAGCGATGGTCTTCTGGATTGGCGTGAAGTTGCGGAGCCGCAAGCAGGAACAGCAATAAGTTGTAGGCCGGATGAACCGGCCTACTTTCAGTCTTACTTCTTCGTTAACAGCACACCGCATTCCATATGATGGGTATACGGGAACTGATCGAACAGCGCCAGGCGTGTCACATTGTGCGTCTGGCTTAACGTTTCCAGGTTCTGGCACAGCGTCTCTGGGTTACAGGAGATGTACAGAATGTTCGGATACGCCTGCACCATCTTCTCGGTTTCGCTGTCCAGCCCGCTGCGCGGCGGATCGACGAAAATCGTCTCGCATTGGTAGCTTTTCAGGTCAATGCCCTGCAGACGGTTAAATTCCCGCACGCCGTTCATCGCCTGAGTAAACTCTTCTGCCGCCATGCGGATGATCTGCACGTTGTCTATCTGGTTAGCGGCGATGTTGTACTGTGCGGCAGCCACGGACGGTTTGGCAATTTCAGTCGCCAGAACGCGGTCAAAGTTGCGCGCCAGCGCCAGCGAGAAGTTACCGTTACCGCAGTACAGCTCCAGCAGGTCGCCGTGTGAATTCTGCGTAGCGTCCAGCGCCCACTCCAGCATCTGAATGTTCATGGCGGCGTTCGGCTGGGTAAAGCTGTTTTCCACCTGACGGTAGATCATCTCTTTGCCTGCAACCGGCAGGCGTTCATCAATGTAGTCCTGGTCCAGCTCAATTTTGGTTTTGGTCGCACGACCAATCAGGTGCACGTTCAGCCCTTGCGCCCGCAGTGCGTCTCGCAGCGCTTCGGCCTGCTCACGCCATTCGTCATCGAGCTTTTTATGGTACAGCAGCGAGACAACAGCTTGATTGCTCAGCGTCGTGAGGTAATCAATCTGGAACAGCTTGTGGCGCAGCGCGTGGTTATCGCGAACGCCGTCGAGCACGGCAGTCATCAGGGTATTGATAAGCTGGCTTGCCGCAGGGAAGGCGTCTACGCGGATGCGGTTCTTGGTCTGCTGGTCGAACATGATGTGGTACAGGTCATCACCGTCGTGCCAGATGCGGAATTCTGCGCGCATCCGGTAGTGGCTGACCGGCGAGCGAAACACCTCCGGCGCAGGTGCGCTAAACGGCGTCATCATCGTTTGCAGGCGAGTGACTTTCTCGGCGAGCTGAGCGTCGTACTGTTCGGTTGGGAGATGTTCGGGGGTCATGAGGCATCCTGAATAATAAAAGTACGCGGGGATTGTAGGGCTTGTTCAGGGGATGTCCAGCGCCGATGACGGTGAAAATCATAAATAGCAGTCTGGACATCTATATGTAACTAAATGTAGCATCTTCGTACCGGTCCTGTGAGTTAAAAGGGAACCCAGTGTAAATCTGGGGCTGACGCGCAGCGGTAAGGAAGGTAAGAGATGAGTGCATTCAATGCAGACACTGCGGCGTGCCGTGGGAAGTCATCGCCTCTTTATATAGCCTCCAAGCCCGAAGACCTGCCGGATAACGTCGCATGGGGTTTTATCGTCGCGAGCAACGGATAAAACCTGCGGCATCCCTTTTCTATTTGGATGCTTTTAAAAATGATCAAAAAAGCTTCGCTGATGACGGCATTATCCGTCACGGCATTTTCCGGCTGGGCGCAGGACAGCAATTCCGACTCGATGGTGGTGACCGCTAACCGCTTTCAGCAACCGGTCAACACGGTGTTGGCTCCTACCGAT
Source organism: Kluyvera sp. EC_51 (assembly GCF_019584505.1). NCBI lineage: Bacteria > Pseudomonadati > Pseudomonadota > Gammaproteobacteria > Enterobacterales > Enterobacteriaceae > Kluyvera > Kluyvera sp. EC_51. Next base: position 100,065 of record NZ_VDAG01000016.1, read on the forward strand.
GTGGTAACGCGTGAGGATATCCAACGCTGGCAGTCTAAAGATCTCAATGATGTGATGCGTCGCTTGCCGGGAGTGGATATTTCGCAGACCGGTGGGATGGGGAGCAGCTCTTCTCTATTTGTGCGCGGCACTGAAGCGCGTCATGTGCTGGTGCTGATCGACGGTATTCCGATGGCAAGGGCAGGTATTGGTAACGCTATTGATATTGGCCAGATTCCAGTATCTCTGGTTCAGCGTGTCGAATACATCCGCGGGCCGCGTTCGGCTGTTTACGGTTCAGGGGCGATTGGCGGCGTGGTCAACATCATCACTATGAGTGACGATGAACGTGCGCAGATCAATGCCGGAATGGGGTCGAATGGCTACCAGACTTATGACGGCGCGGTGAATAAACGTTTTGGTGACACGATGGTGACGGCGGCAGGCGCTTACCAGACGACCAAAGGTTTTAACGTTAAACCGGACTCTCCTTATAGTGGCGATAGCGACCGCGATGGTTATCGCAACAAACTGTTCTGGGGGGGCGTGCAGCACAAGTTTGACGATAGCTTCTCGGGGTTCTTCCGTGGTTATGGATATACAGCAAACAATGATTACGATCAGGATACGAAATATGGTTCTCCTGAAGGTAATGATGAAGGCCAGAACTACAACCAATCCTGGGACACGGGGCTGCGTTATAATTCAGGCATCTACTCCACTCAGCTTATCGCCAACTATCAGCACCTGAAAGACTATAACTACAGTAGTAATCTCGGTCGCTATGCGGGTGATGCCACGCTGGATAACATGGAGCAGCGTTACATCCAGTGGGGTAACAACGTTGAGGTGGGACACGGCGCGATTAGCGGTGGCGTTGATTGGAAACAGGAAAAGCTGACTTCCAGCAGCACGACGAACTCTGATGTTTATAAACGTGATACTACGGGGCTTTACCTGACGGGACAGCAGCAGATCGATACCGTCACGCTGGAAGCATCGGGCCGTGAAGACCACGATGAACAGTTTGGCTGGCATGGCACGTGGCAGACAGCTGCAGGTTGGGAGTTTGTTGATGGTTACCGCGCAACGCTTTCATATGGCACCAGCTTCCTGGCGCCGTCTCTGGGGCAGCAATTCGGTGCGACGCGTTATGCATCGCAATATTATTCAGGTATTGCAGCAAACCCGAATCTGAAACCGGAAGAGTCTAAACAGTGGGAAGCGGGGATTGATGGGATTACGGGATTGCTGGATTGGAGGCTTTCTGCGTATCACTATGAAATTCAAAACCTGATTGATTATAAAAGTACGAGCGGTCTCAACCAATACGTCAACGTGAAATCGGCCACCATTAAAGGTCTGGAGTGGACGGGAAATATCACGACTGGCCCGGTAGAACACCACCTGACGCTGCAGTATGTTGATCCGCGTGACGATGAAACCAATCAGGTTCTTGCTCGCCGAGCGAAACAGCAGGTGAAGTATGAGGTAACCGGGCAGGTTTACGATCTCGGCTGGAATATTGCTTACCAATATTTAGGTCAGCGCTATGACAACAACTATGACGAGACAACAAGTACCTCTAGTCGGGTTAAAATGGGCGGCGTTAGCCTGTGGGATATCGGATTGTCATATCCTGTCACCTCACACCTGACCGTTCGTGGTAAAATAGCCAACCTGTTCGATAAAGATTACGAGACAGCATATGGCTACCCAACTGCAGGACGGGAATACACCTTGTCTGGCAGCTACACCTTCTGAACCACGTCCTACCGTACTGGTGTTTGACTCCGGTGTCGGTGGGCTGTCGGTCTATGATGAGATCCGGCATCTCTTGCCGGATCTCCATTACATCTATGCCTTCGATAACGTCGCATTCCCCTATGGGGAGAAGAGCGAAGAGTTTATCGTGGAGCGCGTTGTTGAAATTGTCACTGCGGTACAGGCGCGTTACCCGCTTTCCCTGGCGGTGATTGCCTGTAACACGGCCAGTACGGTCTCTTTGCCCGCGCTGCGTGACAAGTTTGCCTTCCCGGTTGTGGGCGTTGTACCGGCTATCAAACCGGCAGCGCGTCTCTCGGCTAACCGTATTGTGGGCTTACTGGCAACGCGGGGTACGGTCAAACGTCCTTATACCCATGAGCTGATTGCTCGCTTTGCCAATGAATGCCGCATCGAGATGCTGGGTTCTGCCGAGCTGGTGGAACTGGCGGAAGCGAAGCTGCACGGTGAGCCGGTTCCTCTGGAAGAGCTGCGCCGTATTCTGCGTCCATGGCTGCGTATGCAGGAACCGCCGGATACCGTCGTGCTCGGCTGCACTCACTTCCCTCTATTACAGGATGAGTTGCTGCAGGTGCTTCCCGAAGGTACCCGATTAGTGGATTCCGGTGCGGCAATCGCGCGTCGTACTGCCTGGCTGCTGGAACATGAAGCGCCGGATGCGAAATCCAGCGATGCAAATCTGGCTTACTGCATGGCGTTGACGACAGTAACTGAGCAACTTTTACCCGTTTTACAGCGTTACGGCTTTGAAACGCTCGAAAAACTGCCTGTTTTAGCCTGATTTGAGCAAAAAAGAGACGGTTGAAAAGTTTTTTTAAAACAGGGCTTGTCAACGTCTCAGAACTCCCTATAATGCGCCTCCACTGACACGGAACAACGGCAAACAAGCCGCCGGGTCAGCGAGGTTCTCTTGAGAATCTCGAGAGAGGAAAGCGAAAATAAATGCTTGACTCTCAAGCGGGAAAGCGTAATATGCACATCCCGCGCCGCTGACAAAAAGCGAAGCGGCACTGCTCTTTAACAATTTATCAGACAATCTGTGTGGGCACTCGAAGATACGGATTCTTAACGTCGCAAGACGATAAATGAATACCAAGTCTCTGAGTGAACACGTAATTCATT
>NZ_VDAG01000017.1:0-11855 GCF_019584505.1 Kluyvera sp. EC_51
CGGCCCACAGAATGATGTCACGCTGAAAATGCCGGCCTTTGAATGGGTTCATGTGCAGCTCCATCAGCAAAAGGGGATGATAAGTTTATCACCACCGACTATTTGCAACAGTGCCTTCCATAGCTACTCCTTAAGAAACACCCATGAAAAAGATTAACATAAAGTGCTCTTATGCAGGGGAGGCGAGAACTAAAAGTGTGTTCTGGAAGGCTTAAAATATATTTGCAGTTATTGTGAGCCGAAATCTGCGCTGATTGCGAGTCGGAGAGGTTTCGATTGCGAGCCGCTACAATTAAGATGGATATCCACTTCATCTTCATAAAATACCGGATGCTCTGCGCCGCATTCGTCCAGCGCTTTATGGATTGCCGCCATCTTTTCATCTTTATACGGGTCACGGATACGCAGAGTTGGCGCTGCCCTGCGCCACACAAGCCCCGCGGATGGCAACCAGCGGCGAACCGTTCCTGTATGTAACTGACAGCCGGTTATCTCATTGATTTTTACAGCCAGAAGTTCTGTACTCCAGCGTGAGCGTTGGTAGCCAAAATCGCCGGGAGCGTGTTTTACCAGCTCACGTAATAACGTGCAGATATGCTCAAACGGCCAGCGGCGGGAACGCCCTGCGGGTAATGATTTCAAACCTTCAACACCCGACAGTGTGAACCAGTTAATCCAGCGCCCGACGGATGAACGAGCACAGCAGAGCGTTCTGGCAACGTCGCTGACGCGGTCGCCCCGATGCAGCATCAGCATGGCAGTCAGTCTGCGGGCATAATTTTTATCGTGCGTTTTATGGATTGCTTTCTGCATCAGGCGTCGTTCATCACGGGGAATTGGTGCTATGATCGGCATCGCTCAGTCCGGTTGGTGATTTGTTTTGATTTGGCGATTGATCAGATCGCACAATCCGGGCTGAGTTCCCTCAAAGTGATCTACTATTCCGCGCAGCTATTTAGCAATTATCAATACACTTCAGGAGGCCAGCCAATCTCATGTTGTCATTGCATGCACACCGGATGGTGCAGTGGTTCGTTCAGACGTCCCTCAGCGGCTGAAGGATAAAGTCAGACGTTCCTACGCGCGCATGATAGAGACAGATGATTTCAGTATAGTTAAAAGTGATTTTGTAAAAATTACAGTGTTTGATGTGCAGCTATCTGTGGGGAGTTTGTTACGATAGTGAGCTCCAGCTCTTCAGGAATGAAATCCACCATAGCCAGATACGTTGATCCCCCGTCAATAAAAATACAGGTGCGGGGTTTTATTAACTCCGCACACCGCCTGGCAACAGCATCTTTCTCCTCGACACTGCGCGTTACGCGTGTCTCGAAATTAGCTGATTGCTTAAACTGACTGACTGCCCCTCCATACACTTTTTTGCATAGCCCTTTGCGGGCCATTGCCTGCAAATCTCTCCGTACTGTGTGCTCAGACACTCCCAGTTGAAGGGCAATATCGGTACCTACGACCCTGCCAGTTTGCTGAAGAAGTTGGTATATCAAGTCCTGCCTCTGCTCAGGCAATGAATCATAATCAATCATAAAACCACCTTGAAATTAACACAACCTTTCACAACATAACACAAAGAAGCATAACGCATGTATGGTCATCATACATGCGTTTTTGGAAGAACTCGTAATTTTACAATCTTGAGTATGAGTTTGAAAATCATGCATGAAAATGTTTATGAAGACGAATTTGAAGAGAAAGTAGCCACGTTTATTAGACGTCAACTAGTTTTGCCGCTTGCGGATGCCATAGACACTGTAGTTGTCGTCATACACCCGCTGTATTTCCAGTTTCCGTTGGTCATCACGGCGTTCACGCTGGCTGCGTTTTTCTGAATGCTGGCGGTATTTACAGTGCCGGTAGTATGTCGACGGGGGCGATATTCAGCTTATGGCATACCGGTCCGACCCCGTGGCTACTGCTGAGGATATCCAGCAACGGCATTATTTTTTCCACAGATGGTCGAACTCCGCCTTCGTAAAATAAGCTGAGGCCTGCCGCAGAATATCGTTGCTGCGACGCAGTTCACGAACTTCCTGTTCCAGCTCTTTGAGACGCTGACGCTCGTCGCTTGTGAGTCCACCGGCACTCGTATCGCGTTCATGCTGACGCAGCCAGGCTCTGAGCGAGTCAGGACTGCAGCCTATCTTCGGGGCAATGGAATTTATGGCTGCGTATTCAGAGTGATACTCACTGCGCTGCTCCAGCAGCATTCGGACAGCCCGCTCACGCAGTTCTGGTGGATAACGGTTGGCTCGTTTGGATGTCATTTCGGGTCTCCTTTCACTGAGAGTTTAGTCTCCCGAAACCCCGGTACGGTTCAGTCCTGCCTTGAAAGCCTGATGACGGGGGGAAAGTTCCTTTTTGTAAGTGAGCAAACATCGACTGTACCCCCTGCCTCTTCATGTTCAATCTTGATTTTTGATTGTTAAATGCGCACCAGATTTCACCTCTGTAGGGTAATCAAAAATGCTCAGTTATTATTTATGCCGAAACTGCAGCGTTGCGGGCAGGTAGCGTTGTAGCGTTTCGGGCGTATCGCCCTCGATCAGTTGGCTTATCAGATCGTAGCAGTGCCAGGCCAGCTGGCGGTTATCCTGCTGTATGGTATCGATACGCAGCGACAGCGAATCATAAAGATAGTGATCGTCAAAGCTCGTCAGATGGATATCAGAGTCGAGTAAATGGTGCTGGCTCATATAGCGCAGTACCCCTTCGAGCAGTCCGCAGGCGGCGGTGAACAGCGCCTTAGGCGGCCGCCCAAGGCGCGCGCAGAGTGCGGCGAACATCTCATAGCCTGAGCTTGGGTGGTAGTTACCGTTGATCACCCATTCCGGGCGCAGTGCAACACCCGCCTGAGCCAAACCCTGCGTGAATCCGGTCAGACGATCGCGGGAAGGTGACAGACGCGACTGACCGCCTAAAAACCAGAACTCATCGCTATGCTGAGATGCGATGCGGGAAATCAGTTCCGCCGTTGGGGTAATCGAATCAGTCATCACCAGCGGCAACACGCTTTCATTAGGACAACGGTCAAACAGCACCACTGGCAGCTGTTGGCTGAGCTTGAGATAGTCGGCATCGTTGTGTATACATGAAGCGACGATCAACCCATCAACCTGGCGGGCAATCATGTTATTGACCACCACGCTCTCCTGACCGGGGTTTTCATCAGTACAAGAGATCAACAGCTGGACGCCTGCTTCGCGGCACAGCATCTCCAGTTCATGGGAAAAGACCGCAAAGCCGTGGTTGGTGATCTCCGGCACCACCAGTCCGATGGTGTGGCTGCGGTTGTCGCGCAGCGAGCGGGCGTGAATGCTTGGCTGATAGTGCTGCTTACGGGCAATCGACAGCACGCGCTCACGCGTTTCCTGCGCCACTCGCAGCTCCTTGCCACGACCGTTCAGTACCAGGCTGGCGGTCGCTTTGGAGACGCCAGCCTGTTCGGCGATATCTTTAATGGTTACGCGTTTGGTTTTCATTACGACGCCATGAGCCTGAAGCAAAACGCTTATTCTACCATGCAAGTTCGCAGCGGCCAGTAGCAGAATGCGTCCGGCGTGATGCCGGAGAACATTAGCTGCCCTGAACTGGCCGGGAAGTAGCGGCAGCTCATCACCCCTTCGCCGCCATTGATGAAAATCTCCGCGCTCGACTGGTCGATGAAAATACGCAGCGAGCGGACGTCTCCGCGCCAGTAACGATAATGCATCTCGTCGCTGGCGAGGCTGCGTCGGGCCAGGCAGATCCCACTGGCATCGCGCTCAAGGGTTAATACGCCGTCAAAATCGAGGCTCAACATATCGTCCCCAGTGGTTTGTAGAACGATTTCCATCGGTGCCAGCGGCAGGGCGTTCCCCGACCAGCCGTGCGCTTCGCCGCGCAGGGCGTTCAGTTCTCGTAGCGGACGCTGGTAGAGCTGACCATTGATAAACTCCAGCTCACGCAGGCAGGTCATCTGATGGATCCAGCCGTTGGTGAGGGTCGGCTGAAGCATCTCTTCGCCCTCCGGCACGCCCATCCAGCCGACCAGCAGACGGCGGCCATCACTGGTACGCATGGTTTGCGGGGCGTAGAACTCAAACCCGGCGTCCAGTTCGTGCAGTTCGCCGTGGCTGAAAGCGCCAGCAGCGTAATCAAACTCACCCGCCATCCATACTGCCGGGTAGGTGTTCAGGTAGCGATCTTCCTCGCGGGCAATCCCCTGCGGACAGCAGATTAGAATATGCTGGTCGGCGAGAGGAAAAAGATCCGGGCACTCCCACATATAGCCGACGTCGTCGAGGCCATTGATGCCGTGGCCGGCGATTTCACCCACCTTCGTCCACTGATGGAGATCCGCAGAGCTGAACAGCAGCACCTTGCCGCGCTTTTGCCGATCCTGCGCGCCCAGCACCATGTACCAGAGGTCTTCATGTCGCCAGACTTTCGGATCGCGCACGTGGCCGGTGTAGCCCTCCGGCAGCGGCAGGGCCGGGCCGATTTTGCGGAAGGTGCCGTCAGCGTTTTCCGTTGCCAGGCACTGCCAGGCGGTTCGCCCTCCGTCGGCAAACTTCACGTTGCCGGTATAACACAGAGTAAGCGTACCGTTGTTATCCACCGCGCTGCCGGAGTAGCACCCGTTACGGTCATACTCTTCGTCCGGCATCAGCGCAATGGGCTCATGCTGCCAGTGCAGCAGATCGGTGGAGCTCCAGTGCGCCCAGCACTTAAACGTATGATCACAGGCGAGCGGGTTCCACTGATAGAACAGGTGATAGCGTCCGGCAAATTCAACAAAGCCGTTGGGGTCGTTCATCAGTCCGGTCACCGGCGCATGATGCCAGCGGGGATAGTGGCTATCGGCCAGCGCGCGCGGCTGGCCTTGCATAACGGCCTGCAAAATCGCAGGCAGGCGGGATGGAAGTGACATTATTCAGCGTCCGTGTTGTATTTCAGTACCAGGGAGACGACGAAGGCAACGCCAAAGGCGATAACCATCCCGATAATATAGTTCAGCAGCGAGCTGGCCTGCACGATAGCCATGCCGGGGATTGCCGTCAGACCTACCGCGGTCATATAGACGTGCACCGACACCACCCACGCGCCGCCCGCCGCGCCACCGATAAGCGCCGCGATAAACGGTTTCACAAAGCGTAGGTTAATACCAAAAATCGCCGCTTCAGTGATGCCCAGCATAGCGGAAAACGCCGACGGCAGAGTAATGGCTTTAATTTTGGCGTCTTTGGTTTTAAACCATACCGCCAGACAAGCACCGCCCTGGGCGACGTTGGCCATCGCCCAAATCGGCAACAGGAAGTTGACGCCGATGGACGGATTGCCCAGTAGCCCGGCTTCAATGGCATGGAAGCTGTGGTGAATCCCGGTAATGACGATAACCGAGTAGAGGCCTCCAAACAGCAGTCCTGCCAGCCAACCGGCGTGTGTAATCAGGGTGCTAAGGATAAACGAAATTCCGTCGCCGAGGGCGCGACCAGCCGGGCCGATAATCAGCAGGGCGATAAAGCCGGAAATAATCACCGTCAGGAACGGCGTGAGGATCAGATCCAGCGCGTCGGGGATCACACGACGCAGCTGCTTCTCAACGATGCTCATAAACCACACTGCCAGCAGCACCGGGAACACCGTGCCCTGGTAGCCGATCATCGCAATCTCAAGGCCGAAGAAGTTCATGCTGTGGAAACCGGCAGCTACTCCCCAGGCGTTGGTGAGCGCCGGGTGGGTCAGTATGCCGCCGAGTGTCGCACCGAGATAAGGGTTACCGCCAAACTCACGGGCGGCGGTGAAGCCAATCAGGATCGGCAGAATAATAAATGCCGCCGAGCTGCACATATCCAGAATGATGTAGATGGCGTTGCTCGAGTCGACCCAGCCGTAGGTTTTGACCATCCCCAACAGGCCCATCAACAGGCCGGAGGCGACGATAGCCGGGATGATCGGCACAAAGATGTTCGACAGCAGACGGGCGATGCGCTGGAAAGGATTAAGCTTTTTCGCCGCGATGTCGGCAGCTTCCGATTTGCTGGACTCGCCAATCCCTGCCGCGAGGATAAAGGCGGCATAGACTTTATTTACCACCCCGGTGCCGAAGATAATCTGCATCTGCCCGGCGTTACGGAAACAGCCTTTAACCCCTTCAATTTTGCCGATGGCCTGCTGATCGGCCAGGGAATCATCGACCAGCACCAGGCGCAGACGCGTGGCGCAATGCGCGGCGCTGGCGATATTTTCTTTGCCTCCAAGAAGTGGAAGCAGCGAGCGGGAAATCTTTTCAAAATCCATAGTACCTTCTTAAAGCTTAAAAATTTTTATGTTGTCGTCCCGCGTTCACGGGAGCGCTTTTCTGCGTCTTAGTTGAATCCGGGGTGACAAAGATGCTCTGCCCCCCGGCTATTCCTGTCATCAGGCGTAAGCCGTCAGAACCAGGTTTCCATCTGCACACCGAAAGACCATTCGCCGCCCGAGTTAAAACCGTCACTGCCCAGGGCGTCGTCGCTGGCGTAATTATTCAGTTTTTTGCTCCAGTCCATCCAGGAGGTGTAGAAACGAATCTCCGGGCGACTGAAGAAATCACCGATACTACCGACCTTAAATGTCGGGGCGAAGGTGAGCTTGTAGAAGCTACCGTTCACCGCCTTACGATCGTTATAACCTTCGGGTTTAAGATCCATGTACTGGTAGCTGCCTTCGTAGGCGAGAGCGAAATTCTGATTGATCGCCTGAATCAGACGCAGGTTGAATGTTGCCCACTGATAGCTGTCGCCATCGGCATAGCGGTCTTTACTGCTTTGCGCCAGCATTGCCGGAGCAACAGACCAGTTTTCAATGAGCGGCGTGGTGCCGTAGCTGGCAATGCGCCATGTGTCGGCTCCCGGACGAAGTGCGCCATCAGATCCGATACCTTTAACCTCTGCGCCCAGACCATGACCATAAAGCAGAGCGGTTTTACTGCTACCGTCGCGCAGGCCGTAGAAACTGTCGTTATGCAGGCCGAGTAGCGCATGCACGCCGGTGTTTGCCGCATCGCCTTTTACCAGATTGCCGTTGCTATCTTTACGCTCGTCGTTATCCTTCGCCCGCAGACCGCTGAACATCATCTGCAGCGGACCTGCGAAGTGATTCATGGTGAGGATATAGTTCTGCACGCTGTTGCTGGAATCATCAATGTCGCCGAAGTTACGCCCGTACAGGGAGAAATTACTCCGCAGGCCGTCGTTCCACTTCACGTCATAGATACCGCCACCGGTACCGGCGAGGAACACGACGTCAGAGTCAATCCAGTGAATATCAAAGTTGTCGCGGTCGAAACGTTTCCCGGCCCACAGGGTGGAGCCCTTAAATGGCCCAGCGAACGTCGGCAGGTTACCCAATTCGACAAAGGCCTGACGAACGTTCAGATCGCTGGTGCTTGCAGTCCAGTCGTTATAAGAGGTTTGCCCGTCGGCGACCATCACCTTAAAGCGGGTCGTGGCCCCATTATCCAGGGTCTGCTTATGTTCAAGATTCATTTCAACATAGGTATCGGCCTGGTTTCCCAGACGGCCGATAGCTCCGCCGGTTTCCCCTGCCGGCGTTATGTAGGCTCCGGATTTGGTGCTGGCGCCGGAATCATTCATTATCACGCCGGAGCGGGCGTAACCGTGAAACTCAAAGCCGCTTTTGTCATCGGCTTTTTTCTCAAGTCTGGCGGTACGCTGAGCCACTTCCTGAGTCGAGTCCTGGTTTTTTTTCTGCTGCGCGGTGAGTTGCTGAACTTTTTTCTCTGCCATCCCGGCGCGGTTTTCCGCCGTTTGCGCCCTGATTTCTGCCTCCTGCAGGCGTTTTTCCAGCGCGTTGAGTCGGGCCTCAATGGTGCTGATGTCCATTTGCGCGTGGGCTGAGGCAGCGCCTGTTAGCAAAGCGATAAGCATCGCAAGTGTGCTTTTTCTGTACATGCTGTTGGCATCCCAAAAGTAAAAATGAAAAATGAAAATTTTTGCTAAACCGGTTTAGTAACTATGTTAAGCCCGACCTTTATTTTTCTTAAAACAAATATGCTAAACCGGTTTAATAAATGTGAAGCATGCAACAAAGTGAGCCGCGCATAGTGGCTTTAAGGATTAAAACTGACGGTTGAGATCGCGCTGATAGGGCAAGGCGGTCATCGCGCCTTTGGCTGTGGTGGCCAGGGCGCCGCAGGTCTGTGCCAGCGTGAGTGTCGGTTCCAGTGCGGTCATGTCCGTTGGCATCCCGTTAGCCGCAAGGCTGGCGAGCAGTCCGGCGACAAATGCGTCTCCCGCGCCGGTGGTGTCCACGCTGACCACAGGCCGGGCGTTGAAATGGGTAAACTCCTGCTGAAACGCGGCAAGCACCCCCGCTTTGCCCCGGGTCACCAGTAGCAATTCCGGCTGGTAGCGCTCCGTTACGCTGGCGATCCCCTGTGCTAAATCATTACTGCCGCTGATGAAGACCAGCTCCTCTTCCGATAGCTTTACCACGTTGGCCATGTGCAAAGCGCGATCGAGGCAGGCTTGCAGCAAGGCCTGATCCTGCCAGAGATCGGGACGAATATTAGGGTCAAAGCTGATCCGACCGCCGACAGACTTGATGTTCTCCATAGCTGCGAAGGTAGCACTGCGGCTGGGCTCGGCACTGAGCGCGATGGAGCAGACGTGCAACCACTGTCCGGCGGCAAACTGTGGCAGGTCTTCTTCAGCCAGGAACAGGTCCGCGCTGGGGCGTACCATAAAGGTAAAGGTGCGTTCCCCCTGGTCGTCAAGGTCGACGACCACAGTGGACGTGCGGTGCTGATCGTCGAGATACATATGGCTGACGTCGACCTGCTCCTGTTGCAGGGTATGACGCATGTAGCGGCCAAACGGGTCACCGCCGACGCGGCCGATAAATCCGCTGTTGCCGCCAAGGCGGGCAACCCCTACCGCCACGTTAGCCGGCGCGCCTCCAGGGCACTGCAGCAGGCGCCCTTCGCTCTCCGGCAGCAGGTCCACCACCGCGTCGCCCAGAACCCAAACTTTTGCATTCATGCTAAAACCCTCCAAAGCTAAACTTCATTAAACCGGTTTAGCATATTAAATCACAGTTACAGAGTGGGTGGAACGTTACAGCCGGAAAAGCGCGGCTCAGGGCATAAAAACGTGAGCCGCCTTACGAAATAGCGTTGATTCGACAGCTGTGAAGACTTACGTCCTGGACACAAATGGATCCTGGATAAATTAGCCTGCACCTTGAAGGAATTCTTCTGCTTTATCTTATTGGGCTCCGTTTGGGAAACGGGTGATGCTGCCAACTTACTGATTTAGTGTATGATGGTGTTTTTGAGGTGCTCCAGTGGCTTCTGTTTCTATCAGCTGTCCCTCCTGTTCAGCTACTGACGGGGTGGTGCGTAAGTAAGCGTCGTCTCAGCACCGTCTGGCAGATCCTGATATTCCTGAGAGGATAGTGGACACCAAATATGGTGGACGCTATCCATGAAATCATTAACCGCAGTGCGTAAAAAAAGCCCTAATTATCCCGTTGAGTTCAAAATCAAAATGGTTGAACTCTCGCATCGACCAGAGATCTCCGTAGCGCAACTCGCTCGTGAGCATGGGATCAACGATAATTTGCTGTTCAAGTGGCGCCAGTACTGGCGCGAAGGAAAACTACGTCCTCCTTCAACAACAGAAAACAACGTGCCTGAGCTGCTCCCGATAACACTTGATACCGAAGATGTTGTCCCTGCAACCTCCCCCCGGTCACAACCTGTAGCTGCTGCGGCACCTGAATCACTCAATATCAGCTGTGAAGTGACGTTCCGGCACGGATCACTCCGTCTGAATGGTGCCATCAGCGAAAATATCCTGAACCTGCTGATACGGGAGCTCAAACGTTGATCCCATTACCATCAGGGACAAAGATCTGGCTGGTCGCTGGCATCACCGATATGAGAAACGGCTTCAACGGCCTGGCGGCAAAGGTGCAGACGACGCTGAAAGACGATCCGATGTCAGGTCACGTTTTTATCTTCCGTGGGCGTAATGGCAGTCAGGTAAAGCTCCTCTGGTCTACCGGCGATGGACTGTGTCTGCTGACCAAACGGCTGGAGCGCGGCCGCTTCGCCTGGCCGTCAGCCCGGGATGGCAAAGTGTTCCTCACACCGGCACAGCTGGCGATGCTCCTTGAAGGTATCGACTGGCGGCAGCCTAAAAGACTGCTTACGTCACTGACTATGTTGTAGGCCTCTTTATCCTGGTCGACGCTGAATGAGCCTGGTAATATACCCGGTATGAACAGCTTACTTCCTGACGATATCGATGAACTGAAACGTCTCCTTGCCGAACAGGAGGCGCTGAACCGTGCCCTTCTGGAAAAGCTGAACGAGCGTGAACGCGAAATAGATCACCTGCAGGCGCAACTGGATAAGCTGCGCCGGATGAACTTCGGCAGCCGCTCCGAAAAAGTCTCCCGCCGTATCGCGCAGATGGAAGCCGACCTTAAGCAGTTGCAGAAAGAAAGCGATACCCTTACCGGCCGGGTGGATGACCCGGCCGTGCAGCGCCCGCTGCGGCAGACCCGTACCCGCAAACCGTTCCCTGAATCACTTCCCCGTGACGAAAAACGGCTGCTGCCGGCAGCGTCATGCTGCCCGGAATGTGGTGGTGCGCTGAGTTACCTGGGTGAAGATGCCGCCGAACAGCTGGAGCTGATGCGCAGCGCCTTCCGGGTTATCCGGACAGTACGTGAAAAGCATGCCTGTACTCAGTGCGATGCCATCGTGCAGGCCCCCGCGCCTTCACGTCCCATCGAGCGGGGTATCGCCGGACCGGGGCTGCTGGCCCGCGTGCTGAGTTCAAAGTATGCAGAACATACCCCGCTGTACCGGCAGTCAGAAATATACAGCCGCCAGGGTGTGGAGCTGAGCCGCTCACTGCTGTCGGGCTGGGTGGATGCATGCTGCCGGCTGCTGTCACCGCTGGAAGAGGCGCTTCAGGGCTATGTCCTGACCGACGGTAAACTCCATGCCGATGACACCCCGGTCCAGGTGCTGCTGCCGGGCAATAAGAAGACGAAGACCGGGCGGTTGTGGACGTATGTTCGTGATGACCGCAACGCTGGATCAGCAGTCGCGCCGGCGGTGTGGTTCGCTTACAGCCCGGACAGAAAAGGCATCCACCCTCAGACCCATCTTGCAGGGTTCAGTGGTGTGCTGCAGGCCGATGCGTACGCCGGGTTCAACGAGCTGTACCGCGATGGCCAGATAACGGAAGCCGCCTGCTGGGCTCACGCCCGCCGTAAAATCCACGATGTGCACGTCCGCACACCGTCGGCGCTGACGGATGAAGCCCTGAAGCGTATCGGCGAGCTGTATGCCGTTGAAGCGGAGATAAGGGGAATGCCGGCGAAGCGACGCCTTGCAGAACGTCAGCAAAAAGCTAAACCGCGGCTGAAATCCCTGGAAAGCTGGCTGCGTGAAAAGGTGAAAACGCTGTCGCGACACTCAGAACTGGCGAAAGCGTTCACGTACGTACTGAACCAGTGGCCGGCGCTGGCTTACTATACTGACGACGGCTGGGCCGAGGCAGATAACAACATAGCTGAGAATGCGCTACGGATGGTCAGCCTGGGCCGCAAAAACTACCTGTTCTTCGGTTCGGATCATGGAGGAGAGCGGGGAGCGCTGCTGTACAGCCTGATCGGGACATGCAAACTGAACGGAGTGGAGCCAGAAAGCTACCTCCGTCACGTCCTTAACGTCATAGCGGACTGGCCGATAAACCGGGTCAGCGAACTACTCCCCTGGCGCGTAGCACTGCCAACTGAATAACACATCCCCGTCAATACGGTTCTCGCTGCACGCTTAC
>NZ_VDAG01000018.1:0-3909 GCF_019584505.1 Kluyvera sp. EC_51
AGCCACTGCGCTTTCGCCTGCAAGTCGGCGACCGCTATATGACGCTGGTGGACCTGCCCGGCGTGGGCGAAAGTGGTGCTCGCGATACCGAGTATGCTGCGATGTACCGCGAACAGCTTCCTCGCCTCGACCTGGTACTGTGGCTGATTAAGGCTGATGATCGGGCACTGGCGGTGGATGAGCATTTTTACCGCCAGGTGATTGGTGAAGCTTACCGGCATAAAGTGCTGTTTGTTATCAGCCAGTCTGATAAGACTGAGCCCACCAGCGGTGGAGAGCGATTGTCCACAGAGCAGAAGCAGAATATCAGCCGCAAAATCTGCCTGCTGCATGAGCTGTTCCAGCCAGTGCATCCTGTATGTGCCGTGTCA
This sequence comes from Kluyvera sp. EC_51, assembly GCF_019584505.1. Taxonomy (NCBI): domain Bacteria; kingdom Pseudomonadati; phylum Pseudomonadota; class Gammaproteobacteria; order Enterobacterales; family Enterobacteriaceae; genus Kluyvera; species Kluyvera sp. EC_51. The sequence continues at coordinate 372 of NZ_VDAG01000018.1, forward strand.
GTCCGTCTGCAGTGGGGACTACGGGTGATGGCAGAGCGCATGATCCGTTGCCTGCCGCGTGAGGCCAGCAGCCCGGTGGTGTCGCAACTGCAGCATCCCTTTCGCACGACGGTAGTCCGGGAACAGGCTCGTAGCGATTTTGGTGAAACCGTCGGTGCTGTACTCGATAGCATCAGTGCCTTTCCCCTGATACCCGCCCCGGTACGGGCTGTCATTCAGGCCGTGCGCACCACGGTGGTGTCAGTGGCCCGCGCCGTCTGGGATTTCTTCTTCTGAGTATTTAACCCATCCCTGTTACTTCCCTGCCCCTGTCGCAGATGCGACGGGGATCCCTTTTATTTGTTTTCCCGTTATGAGGAGTCTGCTTATGACCCGTCTGGCTTCGCGCTTTGGCGCAGCAAATCTTATCCGTCGCGACCGCCCGTTAACCCGCGAAGAGCTGTTTCGCGTGGTGCCCAGTGTATTCAGTGAGGACAAACATGAATCCCGTAGTGAACGCTACACCTATATACCCACCATCTCCCTGCTCGACAGCCTACAGCGAGAAGGCTTCCAGCCGTTCTTTGCCTGTCAGACCCGGGTACGCGACCCGGGTCGACGCGAGCACACAAAACACATGCTACGCCTTCGTCGGGAGGGGCAGATTACCGGTAAACAGGTACCAGAAATTATCCTGCTCAACTCCCATGATGGCACCAGTTCGTACCAGATGTTGCCGGGTTTATTTCGTGCGGTTTGTCAGAACGGGCTCGTCTGCGGTGAGTCGTTTGGCGAGGTGCGGGTGCCACACAAGGGGGACGTGGTGAGTCAGGTGATTGAAGGCGCGTATGAGGTGCTGGGGATTTTTGACCGGGTGGAGGAGAAACGGGATGCCATGCAGTCGTTGCTGTTGCCACCCCCGGCACAGCAGGCACTGGCAAAAGCCGCCCTCACATACCGCTTTGGTGAAGACCACCAGCCGGTGACTGAATCGCAGATCCTCTCCCCTCGCCGCTGGCAGGATGAGAGCAATGACCTGTGGACCACGTACCAGCGTATTCAGGAGAACCTGATTAAGGGCGGGCTCAGTGGCCGTAATGCCAAAGGAGGACGGTCACATACCCGTGCCGTTCGCGGTATCGACGGGGACGTGAAACTTAACCGGGCACTGTGGGTGATGGCGGAAGCCCTGCTCACGCAACTGCAGTGACCGTTTAATGTTGCTGCTTTGTTAATATCGGACACCACCTGTCCGCATCGCACCGTGCTGGCGGTCCTCACTCACTGAGTGAATGGCCTGTAACCCCCGCTGCCTCTGGCTTTTGCAGAAATGAAAAATAGTTTCTGTGATGTCCATACCCTGTCCGACCCCCTCTTTAAAGTAATCACATCATTTTCAGTCAGTTAACTTTCACGGAGAACGTCTCATGACACAGGCAGAACGCCGCCATGACCGGCTGGCTGTCAGGCTGTCACTGATAATCAGCCGTCTGGTGGCAGGGGAAACACTGAGTGTGCGTAAGCTGGCCGCTGAGTTTGGTGTGTCGGTGCGCACGCTGCGGCGTGATTTTCGTGAGCGGCTGATGTATCTGGACCTGGAGTATCAGTCCGGATATTGCCGCTTACGTACTGCGGGCAGTGAGACGCAGATGGTGCCCGACGTGCTTATCTTTGCCCACCGCAGCGGGATGGCCGGTCTTTTCCCTGGCTTTGACCGTCGTCTGGTAAACGCACTGCTGATGTGCGATGAGTCTCCCTGCGTAATCGCACCCGCCAGTCCGGCTCCTTCGCCATCAGGCGCATTGTCTTTCTGGCGACTGATTCAGGCCATTACCGGGCGCAGGCGGGTGACGCTGATTGCCGAGGGGCAGCGCTGTGAGCGGCTGGCTCCCTGCCGGTTACTTATCCACCAGCAGGCCTGGTATCTGGTGGCAGAGCACGACGGACATATCGCCGTATTCACCCTGGATGAAATCCATCTGGTTCAACCCCTGCAGGAGTCTTTTCGCCGCAACGACAGTCTGTGCAGTCTGGTTGAAGACCCGGTGTTTATTCAGGCCTTACCCCATTTTCGCTTTATCCAGCAGTCGCTGCTTGCGTTTGTTCCGGCCGACAGCCCACCGGAATAGTGCAGGTCTATCTCAACTCATCCGCAGGGAGAGCCTATGCCATTTATTGCCATTATCGCCATTGTTGTCATCGTCATCATTCTGAACAAAACCGGGGTGTCCGACAGCCTCACGGCCCTGACCCTTGCCACCGTTGCCGCACTGCTGACGGGCGGAGGGGCAGCCGGTGCGGCCAGTGTCGCACTGACACCGTTCGTCGGCGTGCCGGTGGGTATTTTCGTCGGCATTTATGTCTTTGCCAAAGTGGTTCGTCTGATTTCAGGAAAAAAATAATGAAACGTAAAACACTGCCTCTGCTGGTGCTGGTTGCCACCACGCTGTTTCTAAGCGCATGCGATAACAGAAGTGATGACCTGAAGGCCATCAGCAAATTTAAGGATCTAACCCCACCGCGTTTCAGTGATGTGGTCAGCCACCAGGATGATGTCAGCGAAGAATGGTCACAGGTTGACTACTTATCCGGTCCCACCTTGCAGGTTTTACGTACCCACCAGTCGCCCGATGGCTGCGAGGGTGGCAGTTACTACTACCTCGTGGATATGCAGGAAAAAACCGTCCAGCCACTGATGAATGCGCTGTGTATTGCCGATAACATCAAACTGGAATACCAGGAGGTGACGGACCCGTATACCAAAGAAAAATACTTTGAGTACGCCCATGACGGCAAACTGATGGGGCGACTGCTGATACCCTCAAACCCTGAGAACCAGGAATAAAACAACGACAAAGGAGACAAGAATGACAATACTTTCACTAAGTCGGTTTATGCTGGCGGGTGTACTGCTCGCGAGCTTTAATGCCTCTGCTATCCCGGGGTTCTGGCAGCAGGGTTACGGTCAGGGCAATACGGAATACAGCGTGACCGAAGCCAGCGGAAAGACGTTTACCATCAACTGCACAGGGAACCCGGACCAGAATGGTTTCTATCAGCATTCAGTCTTTCTTACCCTTGCCGATGACAAGATGGTCAGTTCGCACGATGACGACACTACTATCACCGTAGTGATGGATCACCAGCAGTACATTATTCCGTCCAGCCTGGGCTGGCGTAACGGCGATAACGCCTGGTTTGACTTCATCAGCAATATCTCTGAGTCCGGGCAGTTCGACGTCTACGTCAATGACCACAAAGCAGGGACCTTCACTGCGGACCGGAAGAACGCTGAGAAAGTTCTGTCCACTCTCGGAGACTGCAGCAACGACTGATAGTAGTATCTTCCCCAGCAAATCCACCCCGACAGCTAGCAGGCTGCCGGGGTTTTCTTTTATCAGGAGCCCGAAAATGACCCAATCCGTGTTGCTGCCACCGGGGCCTTTCACCCGGAGACAAGCGCAAGCGGTCACTACCACGTACAGCAATATCACACTCGAAGACGACCAGGGCAGTCACTTCCGTCTGGTGGTTCGTGATACTGAAGGCCGGATGGTCT
>NZ_VDAG01000018.1:4009-56034 GCF_019584505.1 Kluyvera sp. EC_51
GGCTTTTTTTACGCACTGCGGTTAATGATTTCATGGATAGCGTCCACCATATTTGGTGTCCACTATCCTCTCAGGAATATCAGGATCTGCCAGACGGTGCTGAGACGACGCTTACGTTGTTCCAGCAGGCGTGTCAGTAACATTTGCCAGACAGCCACGGGCGACAGACAGGGCTTCGTCGCCCGTGAAATTGTAGCAGGTAGAGTTTTCATGTTTGCTCTCGTGAAATTCGTTAGCGTTGAGTGGGATAGACGGCGATGTATACATAGCCGCAACTGCCAAGAGTGTCGGCTTCGCAGGTGAAACCGTTGTGGTACAGGGTGACACAGTGGGCATGGCGGGGATTCATTTCACCAGTGGTCAGCATCGATTCCATCTGGCTGATAAAGTGCGGGAATGTTTCATCCAGCTTCCGGCATTCAGCGTCACTGAATTTACCGGTGATACTGGCCCGGTCAGCCAGATAGTACAGCCGGTTGTCCTCCTGTACCAGACGGGCTCCCAGACGCGGCGTGGTATCCCGCTGCAGGCCCCATGTAATGTTGCTCATTTATAACCACCTTTATTGTCAGTTCAGAGTGATACCCATCAGACAGGCATAGGGACCGTTGCGGTCCTGGCGGCGTTCGGCGTATACCGCCAGCACGCCGGGAATGTCAGGAACGGCCAGACCGGTGTAATGACAGATACTGCCATGCCACTGGTATCTGCCGGTGCAGTATCGAAAAATGCGGGAGGCCGGATGCTGACGGTAAATCGTCATCGCCCGGCGTTTACTGATAATTTTCATGTCATACCTCAAAGCAAACCGTGTTCAGCAAACGACAATATCTGCGTGCCACCGACAATGAGATGGTCAGGAACACGGATATCAACGAGCTGAAGCGCCTGCACCAGACGCTGCGTGATGGACTTATCTGCCTGGCTGGGTGTGGTGTCACCGGAGGGATGGTTATGCGCCAGTATCACTGCTGCCGCATTGAAGTACAGGGCGCGTTTGACCACCTCACGGGGATGCACCTCGGTGCTGCTAATGGAACCGGCAAACAGAGTTTCGTGGGCAATCAACTGGTTCTGCTGGTTCAGATACAGCACCATAAACTCTTCGCGCTCCAGCCCCGCCATTTTCAACCGAAGCCAGTCGCGGGCGGCCTGAGTAGAGGTGAATGCCACGCCTGTTTCGCGCAGGTGTCGGTCAAGCAGGGTTAAGGCGCGTTTTACAATATGTTTTGCGGTCAATGGAAGTGCCGGAGCCTGTGGGATAAGTGACTGTTCCATCATGAATATCCTTAATCAATAATGCGAAAAATGGCGTGGAATTCAGGATGCTGCAGGGCGTAATACCGCAGGCGGTAATAGTGCTCTGTCATGGCATCGCATTCGGTGCGACAGGCGTGATGGCTGTATTCAATCATGCAGATAGCAATACCTGCGGCTTCTGCGCTCATTTGCGCACCATTGCCGTTCATGCCGTTGAACAGATACCATTTATCGTCACCGTCAGCATCAGGGGCCATAAACGCGCCGCCATTACGGAGCGTGTAAAAGGACCAGATACCACCGCTGTACTCATCACAAAAGCGCTCCATCCAGGCGAAAATACGGGGTTCCAGCGATATCCACTGCGGGATATCGCCAAAATACAGCGGCCAGAAATCGAGACGCTGCTCGTCAGGTACCAGGGTTGCAGTAAGGTCAAATTGAGGTTCATTAGCGGACATCAATTCGCGCTTAGTTTGTGTCGTCATGGATATTCTCCGTCAATAAAAACGCCAGCGACGATGGCTGGCGTATGGGAAATAAAGGACATGCAGGGATGATGAATAGGTGTGGTCAGTAGGAGGATGCTCTGAGGATGCCTGACTTGCGGATATAACGGTTAAGCCCTTCACCAGCATCAGGTTCAAAGCACCACGCCCGCCAGACCATTCGACCTTCAGAGTCACGAACCACCAGGCGGAAGTGGCTGCGCTGGTCATCTTCAACAGCGATATTTTTATACCGGCGGGTAACCGCTTCAGCCTGCTGTCGGGTGAACGGTCCCGGTGGCAACATATGAGATTCAGACATTCGGTGTACCTTAAAAGCAAAAGCCCCTGACGCAGACGCGTTAGGGGCTTTGGGAGTATGCAGGTGTCGGGTGATTGTCAGTAACCGGTTTGTACCTTATACAGCCGCAGGGTTTTGCTGCCCCGTACAATTTTCACATACAGGGCATTATCTTTCGTGCCACGCACAAAACCGGCCTGCACATCGCCCTTACAGTCACCACCATCGTAAGGAATGTTGACACCGGTCTGGCGCACGAGGTCGATAATCCCGAAGCTTAAGTCTTCACAGGCCGGGCCCGGCAGGTCGTGAATCAGGGCAAATTTATGGTCGTCGCTGACACCGGTCAGTGAGCACATGGAGGTATTGATGTCGTTTCCCTGGCACCAGTACTCCTGGCCGGGATTGTCTTTATCCATAAGGCTTGCCGGAAGCTGAGCGGCACCGGCACTGAAGGCGGTAAGTGACAGAATGAGGGCGGGTATAGCAGAGGTCAGTATTTTCAGCATGGTCTTCGTCCTGAATTAATCCAGCCCACAGTGGGGCAAAATAAGAGTGGTTGATATCGGGTGTTATCAGAAGCGCCGGTAGCGAAACAGCTCTTTGCCCTGGTAAAGTGCCACCAGGTCGTCATATTCCGGCTTCTTCTGGTTGGGCTTAAAGGTCACTACCGTGCCCGGACGGCACAGGTCTTTTACGGTGAGACCGAATTTCTTGTCCGGAGTAATGGTGAATCCCTTCGACACATCGTTGTGCATGATAGTTATCCAGCCCCACAGGCCACCTTCGCAGTCTTTAAAAGGTGCTGAACGCACCGTGACCATCCCGCCCTGACGGTCAACAGACATGGCTTCGCATTTTCCGGTAACCTGACGATGCGCATCACACCAGAAAATATTCCCATTGTTGTCATTGACGACTGCAGGTAGCGTCCGGTTATAGGGCTGGGCCTGAGCCCCGGCACAAAGCAGAAGGCTGCCGGTAATGCCCAGTATTTTAATTAGTGTTTTCATTACGTTGGTCCTTAACAGAGAAAGTATCAGGTAGCGGTGATTCAGGCCCATACGGTCAGGGCCAGCATCACAATCCATACCCAGAAGTAAGCCGGTTTCTGACCGAGGGTTTTCGCCCGACGCCACAAATAGAACGGCACCAGCCAGGCCAGTTTGCCGAACATGGTGGTATCCACTCCGGCATTACGCAGGCGTCGCTCATCGAGATACCCCAGAGCGATATTGAGCAGCAGCGTGATAAACCAGTACTGCCCGCCCGAGACAGCCTCATATGCCTCGTCAAAAGACATTCCGTTCAGCCCTGCAGTCCACAGCTCGAGCGCATAACCAATGAAGGGAGCAAATGCCAGCGTCCATGCCACTCCACCCGGAATGCGGTTCCCCGGCAGCGCTGGTGGTGTGGTGCTGTGGAGTAGCGCTGAAGCCAGCGGGGTGGCGGAGACCGGTTGCCAGTCCGGCATGCCCTGTCGCCACACCAGCGTGGCAGCGGTGAGTTCACCGCGCGCAATCAGGCCAGTGATGTCGTCCTCGGTCACATTGTCGTGACGTATGCCATTTTTCTCGTAATGCCAGGTCATAGCTTTTCCTTCTTAACAGAGGTAATTAAATCATTGTGTTGTCCGGCTTCTCCTCAGAGGGACCAGGAGACAGGACTTCGCGGATACAGCTGAAGTGCGGAAGGGCCTGGATAAAGCCCGCCTGTGTGGTTAACTGGCAGAGACGTTTTCGCGGGGTAAAAGTGGTGTTCAGAACTGTCACCGCATGGATGGTCGCCAGAGGATGCACGGTGATATACCCGTTAAGTTCACCAGTGAGGTACCAGCAGCCGTCGAGTGATATCAGGCGGTATGGGGCCAGCCCGTCACAGCGCTCTCCCTCGGCCAGCAGCAGTACCCGCTGGCAGGCGGTAATGGCACTGACGAGACGGTAGAACACCAGTGAGATGGCCGGGGACACAGAATGTGGCGGCTGCCATACCAGACACGGCATCCCTCCGGCAGTGAGCAGCATGCCAGCCAGACGCCGGTCCAGCCCCGGAAAAATATCGGCCAGTCCTGCCCGGTGAGCAAAGGTCAGTGCATCCAACTCGCCCTGTACGCCCCCACCGGTGCTGCGCAGGCGGCATTGCCCCCGTCGATACTCAAGGTCGAGGTATATCAGCCGTTCGCGAAAATCCCGTCGCAGGGTACGGACTGACACACCAAACTCTGCAGCAAGCCGCGCCATGTTCAGCGTTTCACCGGCAACCAGGCGGCTGATTATCAGTGACAGCCTGACAGCCAGCCGGTCATGACGGCGCTCTGCCTGTGTCATCTTAAATCTCCGTAATAGTTAACTGACTGAATATGAAATGATTCTAAAGAGGGGGGCGGACAGGTTATGGACACGGGATGAACTATTTTTTATCTGCCTCCGGAAGCAGGCCCGACGCGGCACACCGTGAGATGCGGTGAAAAAACACTCAATCCAATGGAGGCAAAACGGACAGGGAGTGTCCTTTCCTAACATGCTGATAACAAGCTCAGGACTGAAACCCACTCAGCATCGCTTCAGCCATCACCCAGAGAGCCCGGTTGAGCCTCACATCTCCGTCGATACTACGCACGGCACGGGTATGCGTTCGCCCGCCTTTTGCACTCCGACCACTGAGCCCGCCCTTAATCAGGTTCTCCTGAATACGCTGGTATGTGGTCCATAGATCATTGCTCTCATCCTGCCAGCGGCGTGGGGATAGTATCTGAGGTGCTGTCACCGGCTGGTGGTCCTCACCGAAACGGTACGTCAGTGCAGCCTGTGCCAGAGCCTGTTGTGCTGGTGGCGGCAGCATCAGCGACTGCATGGCATCTCGCTTCTCTTCCACACGGTCAAAAATACCCAGCACTTCATACGCCCCCTCAATCACCTGACTCACGACATCTCCTTTGTGCGGCACCCGCACCTCGCCAAACGACTCACCGCAGACGAGTCCGTTCTGGCACACCGCACGGAATAATCCCGGCAGCATCTGATACGAGCTGGTGCCGTCATGAGAGTTGAGCAGAATGATTTCCGGGACTTGCTTGTCGGTAATTTGCCCCTCCCGACGCAGGCGCAGCATGTGCTTTGTGTGCTCGCGGCGACCTGGGTCACGCACTCTGGTCTGACAGGCAAAGAAGGGCTGAAAGCCTTCGCACTGCAGACTATCCAGCAGGGATATGGTGGGTATATATGTGTATCGTTCACTGCGGGATTCGTGTTTGTCCTCGCTGAAAACACTGGGCACTACACGAAATAGCTCTTCGCGGGTTAACGGACGGTCACGACGGATAAGATTTGATGCGCCAAAGCGCGAAGCCAGACGTGTCATAAGCAGACTCCTCATGATGGGAAAATAAAGACAGAAAAGCCCTGCCGCTCAATCGCGGCAGGGCTCAGGAAACTACGGGTTAGAGGGAGTAAGTGTTCAGAAGAAGAAATTCCAGACGGCACGAGCGACCGATACCACGGTGTCGCGTGCAGCCTGAATGATTGCCCGTATTGGGGGTGGTATCAGTGGCATGGAACTTATTGTGTCCAGTACCGAGCCGACCGTTTCACCAAAATCGTCACGCGCTTTTTTATTAACGGCATTGGTACGAAGCGGAGCACTAAGCTGTACTGCCACCGGACTGCTGGCCTCACGTGGTAAGCAACGGATCATCCGTTCAGACATCACCCGCAGCCCCCACTGCAAACGTACCGACACCGCACAGACAGGGTTTACAGGTTGGAATAGCTCATGTAACAGGCCGATTTTGCGGCTGATGTTTTGTTTCTGTTCAGTGGATAATTTATCACCACCGCTGGTGGGTTCAGCTTTATCTGCCTGACTGATAACAAATAGCATCTTATGCCGGTATGCCTCACCTATCACCTGTCGGTAAAAATATTCATCCACCGCCAGTGCCCGGTCATCGGCCTTAATCAGCCACAGTATCAAGTCGAGCCGGGGAAATTGTTCACGGTACAGCGTGGCATACTCGCTATCGCGAACGCCACTTTCGCCCACTCCGGGCAGGTCCACGATGGTCATATAGCGCTTTCCCAGCTGCAGGCGAAAGCACAAGGGCTCGCGTGTGCAGGCTGTAATATCATTGACTGGCGACACCTCCCCGGCAAACAGTGCATTGCACAAGCTGCTCTTACCCGCGCCGGTTTTCCCCATAATGCCTATTACAGGCTCGTAGTGGGTTAACTGATTTATCTGCTGCAGAATGCGTTCAGATACCCACTGGGGCAGACCAGAAAGCGAGTTCTGCATGGGCAGCAGGCCGTCAGAATTTTTCATCGCAACTCCTTTAAAATATAGAATAAAAAAACGGCAGAACAGTGAAGTTCTGCCGTAATGTTCAGAGAAATAATATATATTTGAATATTTTTAAAAGTTTAGTATTTGCTTTGATAGAGGAGTGCGCCGAATAATATAAATTGCATATTTTCGCGAAGACTTAGAGTCGCTAGACATAGTCAATTTAAAATTTTTTTTGGCAACATGCTCTCACTAATTAAATTGGCTCAAATACTTGCCGGTGGTTGCGATGAAATTGCTCAAGACTGTACTGTCGCAGTGTTTCCAGCCAGCGTTCGGCTACAGTGCGGCCAACCTTCAACTCCAGTGCAGCTTCACGTAACAATAGGAATTCTGTGCGTAGTGTAGTCGGCATAATACCGGGATCGTCGGTATTCACAAGCACTCGTACCGGCCCACGCCGCAAGCCATAAAGATTGGCTTCCGCACCGTTATCAAGTACAGATTCATCAGGTGGATGCCACCGGAAGATTGGGTGCTCAGCATGCGACTTTAACCGCGCAATATAAACATTGGATGTTGGATTAGCCTCTATGATTAGTCCCAACTGATCGTATTCGTTCAGCAACCAGTCCTGCAATGCATGCATAAAATCTAGTTCGGCTGTGGTTTCCACATCCTCGAGAAGATCGTTGTTGTGCTTACTACCAAAATGGGCTTGCACTAGGCTTTCATCACCCACTCGAATAACCACTAACTGTTTTTCCTTCCCACTACTCAACCATTCATGACGTGCAAAATACAGTTTACTTGCCATACTCGTACCATTGACTAATTGTTTATGGTCCGGTAGAGCGATACTTTCCTTTGATTGCAATGGCCAATCATTACGTAGTCCTTGCCAGCTGTAATGGCAGTTTCGTCGCAATAACCATGATGCAAATAAATCATCTGCTGTCGCGGATCTTAAAGGTGAACTATCAAAATCAGCAGGGCTAGAACCCAAACTATGTAGACTCATTGGATCCGGTACCTGCCACCAGCAGGACTCGCGCCAAAAACGGGCAATACGCCTAGTAAGCAGCGGTAATACCTGCTGAGCCAAGGGCAAACATGCACTCAGTAGGCTAGCGTGGTGCCATAGCCATACAAGATTATCCAGATGCTCATCAAGCGTCAGGATCATCTCACCTTGCCGTTTTGCCCAACGTTTGGGGTCAATGCCTAGCGCTAAGGCATGTCCTAGTCGATCTCCCTCGCGCATTTGACAAAACTGCACTGTTTCGTCTACATGTCGCATTCCTGAGGCGGGATGGGCGTAATCTTCTCCGGCATGGATGCTCAGATGAAAACCAGAGCAAGCCAACTCACCAGCCTGTTTCGATTTGAAGCCACTGCGCAGCCAGCGTAGTACCGGTGCAAACCATTCGATCTTCAACGCATTTTCATCACCAGCCACGTCCAACCCGCGAAACCATCGCGCTGGCTGAAAGCGGAAATTAGAGTTTAGATTTCCTCCCATGAATTCGGATGCAACCCAGCCAGACCCGCTTTGCAGATTACATACGAGGTCTTCAGCTTGTTTCCATAACCCCTTAATATCCGGTCTCGCATGCTGGTTTTTTTGATGTGTGGCAGAACGCAAGAAATGGCCGCAAAACTGCCACTTTTCCAGCGCGTGCATGCTCGCTAACGCCTTTGTATCCAGTGGTATCTCATGTTCGCCAAAAATATATGGTGGCTTGGGTAATTGCAGTCCTTCTCTCGCTATTAATTCTTTGGCGATTCTCTTAGCGAATTTTGGAGCAAAGACTGAAGGTGTGCTTTTTATCTCTGCCACGTCTCCCTGCCCCATCCATACACGCTGGACTCTGCTTGCAATATCACCTCCACGTCCAAGTGCTGGTTTGAAGTAACGTTCAACAAAACGTGTTAGCCCTTGACCATCCATAATCAGAGTACGGCGTAGAAGGTTAACGGTCTGCCAAAAGCACAAAGTGGCGGCACGTTGGAGTGGGTGGGTATTAGGTGAACGGTAGAGGCTGCACAGATACAAATATAGCCATAACCAACGGTTGGCTCGACCATATTGCATAGTACGAGCGAATTCACCCAACAGCCATTCGGACGAACCAATTTTAGCCGCAACGAATCGATTGGCGAGCACTTCCCAGTTGGGTAATTCTTTTGGTTCATCCATTCGAGTGGATAGGGTATTAAGAATACTTGGCCATCCTTGCTCCTTATCAAGGAGCAAAATCAATAACTGCCGCGCCCTTCTTTGTAGAGGCTGCAAAATCTCGTGTTGTTCTTCTTGCCAAAATCCATCTCTTTGACTAAGTGTCTTCTCATTTTTGCTCAATAAATGACCATCAAGGATAATGCAATCAGTAGTGATCCCTCCCCAATGTACATGCCCTTCAGCAAAAGGCTGGGAGGGATTGCTCGAAGGTGCGAAAAACGTTGTTTGGGCAGATAGAACGCGGTGAATATCATGGATGGCTGGCTGCGGGATATCTTCCAACCACTGAGCCAAGTGCCAACCAACCAGAAGAGTTGGATCCAACCCTGCCGCAAGACGCACATATGCCTTAACCTCACGCTCTCGGTAACTGAGCAGATCGCCATTTCGCAGCAATAGTCGTTGTTGTAAGTCATGCAGCCAAGGTAACTCTGGTGTCAGCAACAACTCACCAGCACACATTTTCCCCATCAGCTGACGAACATCGGTAAGTCGATGCTCTCTCGGATAACGAGCCTCTACACCCTCGACTAGTAAATGGTAGAAACGATCTTGAAGTTTTTCCCAAAAACCAGCTATAAATCCTTCAGATGTTGGCTGTAAACTTTGCCACAACCATGCAGCCAATCTTTCATCACCATAAAAGCATTCGGCGGCGTGTTCGCTTAGGGTTCTCTGGAGCATTAGCTATTATTTTCCGGATGCAATTTAGTTAACCGTGTTTTGAGATTTTTCACGATAATATCATTTACCCCAAATTGAGCTTCAAGATTTTCCAAGAGCTCCCTTGCTGAATCAGGATCATCTTTTAGTTGAAGTTCGATTTTCGTCCAAGGGATCCTGTCTGTTTCAGGTAAATTAAGTTCTTCTAACAATACCTCTTTGGCAGTGCGTACAGAGGGCCATTCAACCTCAATCAACTCATCAATCCATTTTCTCAGAGGGTGTTCTGCCAGACAATAACTGATAGTTCGGGTACTTTTTCCGTATGTACTTCGAATTTGGTAGGGCTCATTATCATTTTCAATTTGCGAATTACTAGGTGCAAAAGGGCCCACATTGATGTTGAAATGGTCATTCTTTTCAAAATTATTTAGTTTGTCTGCATTTAGATTGGTAGTTGCAACCACATTAGGTAAACCAAATAATTCACCTTTTTCAAAACTGCCAAATGCAGACCAAGTTGCGTAAAAAGTATGAGCCACCATATTCATTGCAATCCCAACATTTTTCATGCCACTAGGGATTTTCTCGTTACTAGCAAGTTGGCTATATACCTTGTTAAACACTTTATAGACCAGCCAGGGTGAAAGTTCGACTTGCTCAAGATTGTGCTCTTTGCGCCAATTATCAATATCATTTTGCAAAACAACAATTGGATCAAATTCATCACTAGGCTCTGCTACTGTTTCCGCTTCACCAGTTATATTTTGTACTCCTGTTGTGCTTCTATTTTCAGTCTTTAAGTAATCAATCAACAGTGTTTTAGTGGGGGCCAATGCTCGGGTGGAAAAGAATGGTGCACGACTCAATATAGTCTGCAAGTCTTCACGAGAAATAGGGCCTGCAATACTGGAAATAATTAGTTCAAAGATACGACCAATATTCAGAAGCATGGTTTGTTTAGCATTGGTATAGAAGTTGTACTGAACAAGCAGGTTGATCAAAAATGTAGCCTTCTTCTTCCCTTCATCATTTAGAACAATCCTCTCAATCATACCTTGATAATCCCATGCTGTAGCTGCATTAATGCCGACTTCTGCCACAGGATAAGGTAAAATGGTTTGATGAGATTTTAGACCAATAAGCCATTCTTCAGGTAAGCGTTCTTCCAGTGCACTTGCCCATGCTGATAGATCAGAAGTTTTGTCAAAAAAAGCAAGATTAGCTGTATTATGTGTTAGTGGTTGGAATAGAGGTGTATCAAAAATACTGCCTTGACGTACTAATGAATCAGTATTTGTCCAATTTTGCCAGTATTGTTTGGCGATTAGCACCAGATAAACCGCACCAGCTTTGGATTCAAAACGGAAATAGTCCGCCATTTTTACGGCCAGATCATTTTTCGTTATGTTGTTTTTATTATCATTCTCTACCTTGTCAAATGAATAATCAACTGGCGATAGTTCTTTCATTTTTTCGGTAAATAGTTTGTACGCATCGGTATACTCTCGCTTTGATTTTTCGCTTAGCTCTTTATGCTTATCCTGAAACGCTGCTATTACTTCTAATGGCACCGTTGGCATCTGCCAAACTCGGCGAACTTCCAATTCATTTTTAGCGGTACGAATTGCATCAGGTAATAAAGCAATAAAACTGCTGCAATGGCCAATCAGTTGGGTTAAGCTGCGAATAGACGGTATTGGTAAAATAATACGGCTATCCTCTTGTCCATTTACAGGTCCAGATATAAAAATTTCCAACCAGGCGATGAAATTACGCAATGGCATAATGTCACCGAACTTTTCGCTACGTAAATAGATGTCTGTCTGTTGCCAATAGCTGCTGACTGCTGGCATAGTCAGTCTACGCGGGAAAGGTAGAATTTTTCTTTGGTATTCTTCAGCTAATTCCAGTGACCTTTCATACGCTGACTCCGCTAGGTAGTCCGAGTCTTTTATCAAACGTCCATGGAAATCACGCCAAGTCACTTCATGATATAGAGCCCGGTCACCACTGACGATTGGTAGTACATAAGGCGTTGTCATATAGCGGCGGATTATTTCTAGGTTTTCAAAAGCTCGATTAAGAGAAGTGTCTACGTCGTCAATCGGTAGAACCAGCAGCTTTTTACCTAGAAGATGCACAGCTTCACGAAAAAAGTCTTGCACGCTGTCGGCTAGGTGTTTATTACCATACATAGCACGTACTTTGTCCATGCCAGAGTGTTCTTTCTGTGTATCGACCGCTTCCAACGTGTGTGCGAGCTTGTCTAAAGCTCGGTTGAGCGCACGTGACTGTTCAGGTTTGTTGCATTGAGCCTGTTTTATCCCATCGTCGTGCAGAACTGCCGCCACTATGATATGAAGGAACAATGATTCGCCGTCCTCCAGAAGGGTTGGATCGATCGGTTCCATAATGTGGATATCTGAAAGCAGATCATTATGTTCCAGTTCAAGATAACGTTTGAGGTTTACCAGCACGGCTGTTTTGCCAGTGCCACGTGCTCCATCGATCGAGATAGCATTGTGTGCTCGCAACTCGTTTAATGATTTGTCTTTTGCCTCGATTGCACGATTCCTCGCTTGCCGGATCAGTACTGCCAATTGCTCGTAAATTTCCTCACGAGGTAGCAAGGTATTGGCGTCATGAAGCACGGCAGTTTCGCCGACATTGAGTGGGATATATTTGTTTTTCTCTTGCTGAGTCATATGCGGCACCTGGTATAAGCCTCTCGGCAATATGCCGCGGCATGTAATAACTATCTATTATCTTACAATTAACGTCGTAAAGATTGTTAGATGACAAAAGTATTTTCATGATTGATATTCAGATTACTGACATAAGTCAGCGGAGATACTTAGTTATATGTGATCTATGTCTCATTTTTAAGTCACGGAAATGCCACCAATGTCCGCTTTGGTATTAAGAGGGCAAAGTGAATTGCTTCTTGCCCCATGAGTGAAATGGGGAGATTAGAGATGATGTTGATCTGGCCTAAAAGATTTTGCAGCTAAACACATTGTCACTCTGCTCAGCGTATCGGGAAGTTTCACGATGTAGCGACCAGCTCTAGCTCTTTGGAGCAATCGCTTGCATATTAAAGCAGCAGCAACACAACCCGATTCGGAGGCGAATAGCCCAACAGAAATTCGTACATTTTGAACACACCTTCTGGTTCACATGCTTAATCAATAATTATTTCTTTTAAATCAATGAATTAATTTTGATTGCATTTTGGTTTGAACCCTTGCGATTTAGACGTATTATTTTAAGATTAATCCACTTGCCCAACCTTCATTGCTGCTTGTGAGTGTGCGTGAGGAATGATTTTAAGGTTATATATCATGGAGTTATTGAAGTTTCTGGCAGCGATTTTAGTAATTTACTTGTTGTTTTTTAGAAAGAAAAAACGTAAATCTCCAAAGTCTTATGCTTCAAGCCCCGTGAAAGCACCGCCAAAAGAATGGATCGCTGACATCAAGAAAAAAGAGACGGTTGTGCGAAACGATGATAGTGAAGATAACAACCTTGCAACCTTTACATTGAGTGGTGGCCGGGGTGTTGAACTTCGGGAGACAACCAATCATTACCAGAGCACCTCAAAGTCAGTAGGTGCATTAGCTCGCTGGGTACTTCCGGGTGAAATGATAACTGTAGCTGGTGTAACAATTAGCGGTGGCCACATTTACATGGGGCAACGTATGAAGCCCTCTAGTCAGGAGTCAGGCGGCTATTATGACGATGGAAGTGAGGCATCATTAATTGATGATACATGTAAGATACAACCCACTTCGTATCTTTACGAAGACAGTTCATTAGGATACTGGCCCAGTTTTTCCTCTCTTTCCCCTGAAGCACGCGGTGCGTATGTTAGTTGGCTTGCCAGCGATAGGTCCGACCCATCGTGTCCTATAGGCTATGTTTTTATATACCTCTACGGTCTGGAAAGAAAAGCGCTTGTAGATTCCACTTACCAAAAATTCCCTGCTGCTGAGTTCAGCAGCCTGTTCAATGAAGTCGCTCGGTTAAGATCGGTATTCATTGAGAACCGCTCCTTCCGTGTATATTCGACGCAATTGCTCGAAGCCATGTCTATTCTGCGTCCGGATTTGGGTTTAACCACTGTGCTCGATAGCGATTCTGGTTTCAGCAACGGCATGCAATTTAAGCTGGCTCTGGCAAAAACTGTACATGAAGGAGTTCCTGTATCAGCTGAACTGGCATTGAACTGGGTAATAAACCATACCGAGTATTCGCTGCGTACCCCGGCTCGCCGCTGTGCTAAAGAGTTTGCTGCGCTTTTCAAACGGCGTTACACCCTCAAATATGGTGAAGGGATGGTCGTTAAGGCGAATAAAACGCGCCTAAGGTTAGATTACACACCAGCAAGTCCTAGTTTGCGAGGTGTCCGACTTCCTGTTCCTGACCTGCCTGATCCAAGTGCATTGAAGGGACCTGTCCAAAAAATTATGGCCCTTGCTGACATATGTACAGATGAACTTGATGCTTACAGTCGCTACCTTGGCCGGAAAGGTACGTCAGTCAATGATACGGCTGCAATTATGTTGCTCCCTTCAGAGATCGTTAATGAAAGCGCAGAAAAAATATTAAGCTCATTCAAACGCTGGGCTGATGAGGCGATCCTCGAAAAAGAGGGGCGAGTATCAGTTGCTGACTTTTGGGCACATATGAATGCCAGCTGTCCAACTAAAATCAATAAAAAAGAGGCCGACTTGATGCAGGCCTTTGCTCTGAAGATGGGTTACGGTCTGGCACCTGACCCGTATTATCACCATGTGAAGGCGGATGTTGATGGGACACTTGTTCTATTCCCTGCCGCCGAAGGTGGACGCTTCTCACCTTCTCCTGAATTTATCTCAGCAGTAATGACGCTCAGATTAGGGGCGATGGTCGCCTTGATTGACGATTCCCTTGATCAAGCTGAACAGAAAGTTCTTGAGAATGCCATCAACAACAATCCTGTCTTCACCGATGATGAAAAGCGCTCTCTACATGCGTACTTAACGTGGCAACTTCATACCCCAGCCAATATGACGGGAATGAAAAGCAGGGTTGAGTTGATGGGGGCTGCGGAAAAGGCTGCTGTGGGTAAAGTTATCGTTAGTGTTGCCTGCTCAGATGGAACAATAGCGCCTGCCGAAATTAAACAGCTTGAGAAGATTTATTCAAGTTTGGGTCTGGATCCCTCATCTGTCTCGAGCAATATCCATCAGCATTCTGCAACTGAACATGATCTCGTCTCGTCTGTACCAACTGATCAGCCAACGGCAGGGTTCACACTGGATGCTAATGTACTTGCCCGACACGAATCTGCCACGGATGATGTTCGTAAATTACTGAACACAATTTTCACCGAAGAAGAACCGGAAGAGCCAGAAAGCGCACCTGCCTCATTAACGGAGGCGGGGGGCCTTGATTCCGCACATAGCCAGCTTTATCGCAGTTTGCTGGAGAAAGAACAGTGGTCCCGGAAAGAGGCGACAGAATTGTGCGGAAATTTGAACTTGATGCTCGGCGGTGCGCTTGAGGTGATCAATGACTGGTCCTATGCGGTGGTTGATGCTCCGGTACTGGACGATACCGATGATGATATCTGGGTTGACCTGGAAATTGCCAAAGAATTAGAGGGATAGTGAATGTCTGTAACACGTATAAGAGTGAAAGAACGCGACGCTATTATTCAGTCACTTAAGTCAGGTGTAACGCCAAGGATAGGCATTCAGCATATCCAGGTTGGCCGCGTGAATGAGATCACCGCTCTCCATCAGGATATTGAGAGGATTGCTGACGGTGGTGCAAGCTTCAGACTTATCATCGGTGAATATGGTTCTGGTAAAACGTTCTTTCTGAGTGTTGTGCGCTCTATTGCGCTGGAGAAGAAGTTGGTGTCAGTCAGTGCTGACCTTTCTCCTGACAGACGTATTCACTCATCGGGAGGTCAGGCTCGTAATCTTTATTCTGAGCTCATGAAAAACATGTCCACCAGAAACAAGCCGGATGGTAATGCGTTACTTAGCGTTGTTGAAAGGTTCGTTACGGAGGCAAGGAAGGAAGCTGACACGGACGGCTCCGAGGTTTCATCAGTTATTCATAAACGCCTGGCAGCACTATCAGATATGGTCGGTGGATATGACTTTGCGAAGGTCATTGATGCATTCTGGCGGGGGCATGAGCAGGATAACGAAACGCTAAAATCCAATGCCATTCGCTGGTTGCGTGGAGAGTACAATACTAAAACTGATGCCCGTCACGATCTCGACGTTCGGACTATTATCTCAGACGCTTCATTCTATGACTCTTTGAAGCTGATGAGCCTTTTTGTCCGCCAGGCTGGCTATGCCGGTCTTTTGGTCAGCCTCGACGAAATGGTGAACCTCTTTAAACTGAATAATACGCAAGCAAGAACAGCGAACTACGAACAGATTTTGCGGATCCTGAATGACTGCCTGCAAGGTTCAGCCGAGAACATTGGTTTTATCCTCGGGGGGACGCCAGAGTTCCTTTTCGATCCGCGCAAAGGTCTTTACAGCTATGAGGCGCTCCAATCACGTCTGGCGGAAAATCGGTTCGCGCAAAAAGCAGGAGTGATTGACTACTCGTCTCCTACTTTGCATCTTGCCAGCCTCACCCCTGAGGAACTGTATATTTTACTGAGAAATCTTCGCCATGTTTATGCAGGCGGAGATCCAGAGAATTATCTGATTCCAGATGAGGCACTGACTGGATTTCTGCATCACTGTAGTAAAACCATTGGAGATGCTTACTTCCGTACCCCCCGTAATACCATAAAAGGTTTCTTGGACATGCTGGCCGTGCTGGAACAAAACAGAACGATGAATTGGCAAACACTAATCGAGGGTGTGGCGATTGAAGAGGACAGGCCCAGCGATATGGATGACGCCATTGTAGAGGAAAGCGATGACGATGACGGACTGGCGAACTTCAAACTATGAGCAGTGCCTATGATAGTCTCGATCCTCGCGTCCGTAAGTGGGTTTACAAGCAGGGGTGGTCTACATTAAGGCCCTTGCAGGAGAGTTCTATCCCGGCAATTTTAGCCCGTGATCGAGACGTGCTAATCAGTGCAGGCACAGCAGCGGGTAAAACAGAGGCTTTCTTTCTTCCTGCCTGTTCGGCAGTTGCAGATCTCACTAATGGATTTGGCATCGTCTATATCAGTCCGTTGAAGGCATTGATTAACGATCAGTACCGTCGTCTTGAGAGCCTTGGAGATGCATTGGAAATGCCAGTGACTCCCTGGCACGGGGATGTGCCACAAAGCAAAAAGAAGAAGGCTCGGACAAACCCTGCTGGCATTTTACTGATTACACCTGAGTCACTTGAGTCTTTGCTCATAAATTCAATGGGCTGGCTCAAACAGGCGTTTTCTTCAGTCGCATACATCGTTATTGATGAGTTTCATGCTTTTATTGGCTCAGAGCGTGGTGTACAGCTGCTTTCTCTGCTCAATAGAATTGACCATGTGCTAGGACGCCAGGTAAATCCAATTCCCCGCGTTGCGTTGAGTGCCACGCTGGGGGAACTGGAGAAAGTGCCCGAAATGTTGCGCCCGGACAAACGACTTCCCTGCGTAACTGTTACAGATAGTAATAGCACGGCCACTCTTCAGGTACAGGTCAAAGGGTACCTGGAGCGAGTGAACCAAAAAGAGGAAGAACTTCAGAGTTCAGCTGAACATGACGTTTGCGCTGACATTTTTAGACTTTGCCGTGGCGATTCTCATTTGGTCTTTGCAAACAGCCGAAAGCGCACTGAAAGTATTGCGGCAACGCTGAGCGACATGTGTGAGGAACAAATTGTTCCGAATGAATTTTTCCCCCACCATGGTTCCCTTGCCAAGGAATTACGTGAGGCGCTTGAATCTCGTCTTCAGAAAGGTAATTTGCCCACAACTGCTGTTTGTACAATGACGCTTGAGTTGGGAATTGATATCGGTAAGGTTAAGTCGGTTATCCAAGTTACGCCTCCGCATTCTGTTTCCAGTCTGCGTCAGCGTATGGGACGTTCTGGGCGACGCGACTCCCCATCAGTTCTAAGAATGCTAATTACAGAAAATGAGCTTACTGTAACTAGCAGTATCGTTGACCACCTACGGCTGCAGTTGGTCCAGTCGATGGCAATGATCAGATTGATGATCTCTAAACAATGGTTTGAACCAGCAGATGCTCGACAGATGCATTATTCCACGCTGTTGCACCAGATTCTTGCTATTACGGCACAATGGGGCGGAGTTCGTGCCGACCAGCTCTGGTCACAACTATGCCAGACAGGGCCGTTTAGAAATGTAGATTTAAACGATTTCAAAAGTCTGCTTAAACATATGGGAACCTGTGGCCTGCTCACTCAACTTGCTAGCGGCGAAATGGTTGTTGGGGCAGAGGGTGAGAAACTGACTAACCATTACACGTTTTATGCCGTGTTCAATACACCGGAAGAGTTCCGCATTGTCACCGGAAACAGAACCCTTGGAACAGTGCCTGTGGACTCCCCACTGCTACCAGACCAACATATCATCTTCGGTGGGCGGCGCTGGAAAGTGACAGAGATCGAGACAGAGAAAAAAGTTATCTATGTAGAGGCGACCAAAGGCGGTCAGCCACCACAATTTAGTGGGGGAGGAATGTCTGTTCATGATGCCGTACGTCAGGAAATGCTCGCTATCTATAGGGAAAGTGATTACCGCATAGCGATAGGTAGCAAGAGAGTCGATTATGCCGATTCTGCCGCCAGAAATCTATTTGCTGAAGGCTGTAGTAACTTTCGGCATTATGACCTGCAAAATGAATATTTTATTACGAGCGGGCAACACTGTTACGTAATTCCCTGGATGGGGGATAAAGTTGTGAATACGATTACAGCCTTGCTCCTACGCTGTGGTTTTAAAGCAAATTCGTTTGCTGGTGTTATAGAAATCGATAATTCAAGTGTAGCTTCCGTTCAGCACGCGCTTAAAGAAATACTGTTGTCAGGCTTGCCATCTGCATTTGATCTTGCTACAGATGTTCCAGAAAAGCACTTGGATAAATATGATGATTATTTACCAGAATCCCTTCTTGCGAAGGGATTTGGGGAAAGGGCGTATGATATAGCAGGTGCACGCATCTGGCTGCAAAAAAATCTTTAGTAATATAATGTTGTATTTAGGGTTTAAATAAGTTAACTATATCCTAAATTTATTTACCTGTTGATTTGCTAGGCTTCAACCCCGGGGGGTTGCCAGGTGTATCTTTATTATCACGTCGACGTTGATCCGGTTTTCCTGTCGATTTAACAATTGGCTTTGGACCTGGTTTTAGACCCATGATAGTTTTCCTTTTGAAATTTAAGAGAAAGACTCTCAGCATCAATATTATTGATGTTTTGAAAATTATCAATGGAAGCGAGCAATGTTTCAATAATTAACTCTAAATATGCGAACAGTGTCAGCTTTAGGGACTAAGTGGTTAGATCTGATGGAACTGACCACTTAGTCCCAAAATATAATATATTTATAAGTTTAAGGGCTAACGATAACTCTTATATCCGATCCGGAAATACTTTTAATGTATGAGTAACTCGTTCCAAGCACTGCTAACTGACCGCTAGAAATTTTTGTAGCTGAAATAGCAGGTTGTACTATAGCAAACCTGAAAACCAGTTCGTGATCATGACACTTATTTCGCAATATCTCGAGTTGTTCTGGGAGTCCTTTTAGGATTCTATCAAAACCGATTGGAAGCGACTTTTGATAACGATCCATCAAACGATCAAAAAACTTCTCACCCGTATATAACCATTTTACAGATCTGGATGCCTGACCACACACTTCGTAAACATCGTTCACGCGGGCTCCTGGTATAGCCACTCCATCAGTCAAGGAACAATATTTGCAGTGAAATAAATCAATATGAATGACATTTTTACTTTCACGAATTGCAACGAGATCGGCGATTTCACCTGCACCATCATCATTGAATACTATACTGTAATCATCAGCAATCTTGTTGTAAGTAAATCCCTGTACACTATCAAAGCGTTTTTCTGCACGCATTGATTCCTGATGAATTTTAGTTGTCCCCCAATCCCATACCTCAAGTAGAGAGATTGGCAGTTTTATATCTACACTGTTGGGCGAGAAATAACGATAATTACCTAGAAGCATTGACCCATCGACACTTAGTAGCACCAGTGGTTCGCTATCCAAGTATTCATCTAACGGAACCTCTTGAGATAATGAAATTTTCAAACCGGGGCAGTGTGTTTTGTAGCCATCCTCCAATAGCTTAATATTGATCTTTGTAATTAGATGTTCCAATCCATCTGTATCTGCGACGTACACAGGAATACTTAAAGTTAGGTCATCATCATAATTTGGCTTGCCCAGAACAATATCAAGAAGGTTGAACCTCTCTCCCTGAAAAATAAGAGATATTTTTTGTTCATTCTCGATTGCTATGGACTCAGGCTGACCTGCCCCCACGATTAGATACAACACTCAGTTAGTAACGTCGGAATCTTCATTCTCAGAATGACCCTTTCTCCAGCCCGCTGCAAATTCAGACGGTGTCTGATAATTCAGACGCCATTCTGCGTATTATCGACTGACCGAAGGAGCAACAGATGAAACAGCTTTCCTTTTTACCCGGCGAGATGACGCCACAGGACCGGCGTCTCATTCAGCGGGCGCTCAGGGCGCTGGACCGGCACCTGCATGAACCCGGGGTGGCCTTCACCTCCTCACACGCTGTCCGTGAATGGCTGAGACTGCATATGGCCGCACTTGAGCGGGAAGAGTTCCGGGCGTTGTATCTGGACAACCAGAATCAGTTGATTGCCCATGAAACGCTCTTCACCGGCACGATTAACCGTACTGAGGTGCATCCCCGGGAAGTGGTCAAACGTGCTCTGCACTTCAATGCCGCAGCAGTAATACTGGCGCATAACCATCCTTCCGGCGAGACGACACCCAGCCTGGCTGATAAAACCCTCACGCAGCGACTGGTGCAGGTGCTTCAGTTGGTGGATATCCGCGTTCCTGACCACCTGATTGTCGGCGGCAGGCAAATCTATTCGTTCGCAGAACACGGTCTGCTGTGAGGTATGACATGAAAATTATCAGTAAACGCCGGGCAATGACGATATACCGCCAGCATCCTGAGTCCCGAATCTTTCGCTACTGCAGTGGAAAATATCAGTGGCACGGTAGCGTCTGTCATTACACCGGCAGGGACGTTCCGGATATCACCGGAGTCCTCGCGGTATACGCCGAACGCCGCCAGGACCGTAACGGGCCCTATACCTGCCTGATGAGCATCACCCTGAACTGACAATAAAAGGAGAGCCGCCATGACCCACATCATCTGGGGCCTGCAGCGGAATATCACGCCGCGCCTGGGAGCCCGTCTGGTACAGGAGGGCAACCGACTGCACTACCTGGCTGACCGGGCCAGCATCACCGGTATGTTCAGTGACGTCGAATGCCTGAAGCTGGATGACACATTCCAGCACTTTATCCGCCAGATGGAATCGATGCTGACCACCGGTGAACTCAGCCCCCAACATGCCCACTGCGTCACCCTGTACCACAACGGTTTTACCTGTGAAGCCGACACCCTTGGCAGTTGCGGCTACGTATACATCGCCATTTACCCCACTCAGCGTTAATTACCTTCACGAGAGCAAACATGAAAACTTTACCTGCAACAACTCTGCGGGTGGTGAAGCCCTGCCTGTCACCCGTGGCTATCTGGAAAATGTTACTGACACGCCTGCTGGAACAGCACTATGGTCTCACCCTCAACGACACACCGTTCAGTAAGGAACGTGTTATACAGGAACATATCGATGCCGGGATCTCGCTGGCTGATGCCGTGAATTTTCTGGTGGAAAAATACGAACTGGTGCGTATCGACAGGAAGGGGTTTAGCTGGCAGGAACAATCCCCTTATCTCCGGGCTGTAGACATTCTGCGAGCACGGCAGGCAACTGGCTTGTTGCGGCAAAGCCGTAAAAATTTGGTACGGTGAATATTACAGGCAGTGCTACTGGCTTTCATCACTATCCGGGGATGCTGGCAGCGAGATGAAGAGGGCAGGGTAGCAATTCCTTACCTGACCCATTACCTGACCCAAATTGCATCCAAAGAAAAAGGAGTTAGACGATTTCTCATCTAACTCCTTGTTTTATCTGGTGGCCCCTGTTGGGTTTGAACCAACGACCAAGCGATTATGAGTCGCCTGCTCTAACCACTGAGCTAAGGGGCCAGGTAGCGGACGATTATAAAGTAACAACGGGCGCCAATCCAGCGTTAAGCGTGCACATGCTGTTTTTATAAACAATGCATTTTCAATTCGTTATACTGATCTCACGATGTATTGGTCGAGAAAATTATGGTTAAGGATATTATTGATTCGGGGCTGCGGGTGCTGTTCTGCGGCATCAACCCGGGGCTGTCATCTTCTTCTCTGGGCTATCCCTTTGCCCATCCGGCGAACCGCTTCTGGAAGGTGCTACATCTCGCCGGTTTCACCGAGCACCAGCTCAAGCCGGAAGAGGCGGAGCAGATGCTGGCATTCCGCTGTGGCGTGACCAAGTTGGTTGAGCGCCCGACGGTACAGGCGAGCGAAGTTACCCTGCAGGAGTTGCGCAGCGGCGGGCAGGAGTTGATTGAGAAGGTTGAGCATTACAAACCTGCCGCATTAGCCGTTTTGGGCAAGCAGGCCTTTGAGCGCGGCTTAGGGCAGCGCGGGGCGACGTGGGGCAAGCAAACGTACATGATTGGTGATACCGAGGTGTGGGTGCTGCCAAACCCGAGCGGGCTGAGCCGAATTACGCTGGATAAGCTGGTAGAGGCGTATCAGGAACTGGACGTGGCGTTGAAGGCGCGCGGGTTATAGGCGTTGAGACGATCCCGGCGCCGCTGCGCTTGGCCGGGCTACAGGCCGGAGTAGCGCTCCGGATTAGCAGGCGAAAAAAAAGCTCCCATCAGGGAGCTTTTTTACGTTCTTACTGGGGCGATTAATCGTCCAGGAAGCTACGCAGCACTTCAGAACGGCTTGGGTGACGCAGTTTACGCAGCGCCTTCGCTTCGATCTGACGGATACGTTCGCGGGTAACGTCGAACTGTTTACCCACTTCTTCCAGCGTGTGGTCGGTGTTCATATCGATACCGAAACGCATACGCAGGACTTTTGCTTCACGGGCGGTCAGGCCAGCCAGAACGTCGTGGGTGGCAGCGCGCAGGCTCTCGGTGGTCGCAGAGTCCAGCGGCAGCTCGAGGGTGGTATCCTCGATGAAGTCACCCAGATGCGAATCTTCATCGTCGCCGATTGGCGTTTCCATGGAGATTGGCTCTTTGGCGATTTTCAGCACCTTACGAATCTTATCTTCTGGCATCAGCATGCGCTCGGCCAGCTCTTCCGGCGTCGGTTCACGACCCATCTCTTGCAGCATCTGGCGGGAGATACGGTTGAGCTTGTTGATGGTCTCAATCATATGCACCGGAATACGGATGGTGCGCGCCTGGTCTGCGATAGAACGGGTGATCGCCTGACGGATCCACCAGGTAGCGTAGGTGGAGAACTTGTAGCCGCGACGGTATTCAAACTTATCTACCGCTTTCATCAGGCCGATGTTGCCTTCCTGAATCAGGTCAAGGAACTGCAGACCACGGTTGGTGTATTTCTTAGCGATAGAAATAACCAGACGTAAGTTTGCTTCAACCATCTCTTTCTTCGCACGGCGGGCTTTCGCTTCACCGATGGACATACGACGGTTGATATCTTTAACCTGCTCGATGGTCAGGCCGGTTTCTTCTTCAATCTGCTGCAGTTTCTGCAGGCTACGCATAACGTCTTCTTTCACGTCGTGCAGCTTTTCAGACCACGGCTTGTTCATCGCGATAGCCGCGTTGAACCAGGTTTCGCTGGTTTCGTTGCCGGTGAAGAGGGTGATGAAGTTCTTCTTCGGCATTTTGCACTGTTCAACGCACATCTTCATGATGATACGTTCCTGGGTGCGCACGCGGTCCATCATGGTACGCATGCTGTTTACCAGGTAGTCGAACTGCTTCGGTACCAGACGGAACTGCTTGAACACTTCAGACAGCTTCAGGATCTCTTCCTGAGCGCTGGCGTGGCTACGGCCTTTTGCTTTGATCGTGTCGCGAGTGATTTCGTACTGAGTACGCAGCTCGCCAAATTTCTCACGTGCCAGCTCAGGGTCGATGCTGTTGTCATCGTCGCTGCTGTCGTCGCTGTCTTCGTCTTCGTCTTCATCGTCGTCGTCCATCTCTTCCTGAGACAGTTCGGAACCGACGTGAGTGGCGGTAGGCGCCATATCTTCTTCAGCGTTCGGGTCAACGAAACCGGTGATCAGGTCAGACAGACGCGCTTCTTCAGCTTCAACGCGATCGTACTGTTCCAGCAGATAGGTAATGGCTTCTGGGTATTCGGCAACGGAACACTGAACCTGGTTGATCCCGTCTTCGATGCGTTTAGCGATGTCGATTTCGCCTTCACGGGTCAGCAGTTCTACCGTACCCATTTCGCGCATGTACATGCGCACCGGGTCGGTGGTACGCCCGATTTCAGATTCCACGCTGGACAGAACCTGTGCAGCCGCTTCTTCTGCGTCTTCATCAGTGTTGTTGGAGGTTTCAGCCAGCAACAGATCATCGGCATCCGGCGCTTCTTCCATCACCTGAATGCCCATGTCGTTGATCATTTGGATGATGTCTTCGATCTGATCTGAATCGACGATATCTTCCGGCAGATGGTCATTGACCTCGGCATAGGTCAGATAGCCTTGCTCCTTACCACGTTGGACAAGAAGCTTGAGCTGTGACTGCGGGTTTTGCTCCATAAGACGGTATCCACACTTAATTCATTTGATTGGTGTCGGTCGGCGAACGAACCGCCAACATTTAAAGCGAGGGCGTACTTATATTAGTGCCGCTGCGCCTCGAGCGGCTGTCGGGGGCTTCCCGATCGGTATTCGGCACTTAAGCCGTTGAATTCATTTTTTTTCCAGGGCCTGTCTGATTTCCCAGAACTCCCTGCGTTCTTCACTGCTTAAACCGTGCGTGCGATCGCGAGCTATCAACTCTTCCTGTCGCTGTTCAAGCATTGAATCAAAAATTCGGTTGAGCGTGTCGGTGAACATTTTTTCAACGTTCTCATCCTTTATATCGTTCCAGGCTGAGAGTTTTTCAAGTGTTGAGTATTCACTTGTGCCACGATAATTCTCTAACAGCTGGCCCGTTGTCAGGCCCGGCTGCGCAACGCATAGACTTACGAGCTCGGTGAACAGGTTGAGCCCTGGTAGCTTCGTCTGACTCACCCCATGCATTGGGGGGACAAGTGGTGCCAGATTTGGGTTTTGCACCAGCAGTCCTATCAGTATACGCATAGGCGTCTGTTTTATCTGCTGGGTCGGGCGTACAACACCACTTTCTGCCTGTTTTGGCATTAAACGATCAAGCTGTGCGTCATCAAAAATGCCGAGCTTCAGGCCCAGCGTCTGACGCAACTGAATACGGTGCGCATCGCCAGGTACCTGGCTGATTAACGGTAGCGCCAGCGCTGCGAGCTGCGTGCTGCCATCTGGCGTACTCAGATCAACCTGTGGTAAGAGGCTGTTGAACAAGAACACGGAGAGCGGTTGTGCATGCTCCATCCGGGCTTCAAAAGCCTCTTTGCCTTCTTTACGTACCAGCGTATCCGGGTCTTCACCGTCGGGCAGGAACATAAAGCGTAGCTGACGACCGTCGGTCATGTAAGGCATGGCCGTTTCCAGCGCTCGCCATGCGGCATCGCGTCCGGCGCGGTCGCCGTCGTAACAGCAAATCACGTTATTCGTCGCACGGAACAGCATATGGATGTGGTCGGCCGTGGTCGATGTACCCAGCGAAGCGACGGCATAGTTAATACCGTATTGCGCCAGGGCGACGACATCCATATAACCTTCGACAACCAGCAGGCGCTGGGG
The DNA here is from genome assembly GCF_019584505.1 of Kluyvera sp. EC_51. NCBI lineage: Bacteria > Pseudomonadati > Pseudomonadota > Gammaproteobacteria > Enterobacterales > Enterobacteriaceae > Kluyvera > Kluyvera sp. EC_51. Next base: position 29,253 of record NZ_VDAG01000018.1, read on the forward strand.
TTCCGCGCTATGCTGCTGGGCTTCATAAAGGCCATAAAGCTGACGACCCTTATGGAAAATATCGGTTTCCGGGGAGTTGAGGTATTTCGGCGTATCGTTACCTAATACGCGGCCACCAAATCCAATCACCCGGCCTCGTTTGTCGCGAATCGGGAACATCACGCGATTGCGGAAACGGTCGTACGTTCTTCCCTGGTCGTTGTTGACCAGCATTCCGGCATCGAGCAGCAGCTTTCTGTTGTCGACATTACCGCCGAAACGTTTTAAGGCGTTATCCCAGCCTGGGGGTGCAAAACCAATAGCAAAACGCTGGACAATCTCGGCGCTAAGGCCACGTTGCTCCAGGTACTGGCGTGCAGGCTCGGCGATGGGTTGCGTGAAGGATTGCTGATAAAAATCATTTAATCCTTCCATGAGTTGATAGAGATTCTGTCGTTGATGACGTTCTATCTGGCTCAGGCCTGTTCCGGCTTCATACGGCACTTCAAGATTGTGCATGGCCGCCAGTTCTTCAACGGTTTCAACAAACTCGAGCTTGTCGTAGTTCATCAAAAAGTCGATGGCGTTACCGTGCGCGCCGCAGCCGAAGCAGTGGTAAAACTGCTTATCACCGTTCACGGTGAAAGAGGGGGTTTTCTCGTTATGGAACGGACAGCACGCATGGTAATTCTTGCCCTGCTTTTTCAGCTTCACTCGAGCATCAATCAGATCGATGATGTCGGTGCGTGCCAGCAGGTCATTGATGAATACGCGTGGGATTCGTCCAGCCATAAGCCCCGTTTATTTACACTTCATCCTTCAAACTGTCTCTGCGTTGGCTGCGTTCGTTCACCTCTATCACTTACTGATGTAAGCTCTGGGGATTCACTCGCTTGCCGCCTTGATACAGCATGAATGATTTTGCGTAAATGCTGATTTATAAACGAAAACAAGCCGCGCATTCCTTTCGGAAGCACGGCCTTGCAACTACAACTCGGTCTGACAATTGAGAGCCGATGCTCTCAAGAGATTAGTACAGACGAGTACGGCGTGCGTTTTCGCGAGCCAGTTTCTTCGCGTGACGTTTCACTGCAGAAGCTTTAGCGCGCTTACGTTCGGTAGTCGGTTTTTCATAGAACTCACGACGACGAACTTCCGCCAGAACACCTGCTTTTTCGCAGGAACGCTTGAAGCGACGCAGAGCTACGTCGAACGGCTCGTTTTCACGTACTTTAATTACCGGCATGTGCCTCTCACCTTTGATTAATTCGGTTTGCTGCTGGCATCAGCGCCAGCTTATTTCAAAATGGTGCGGAATTTTACTGCAACTACTGCTGCTTTGTAAAGCACCGGAGCCTTTTTTGAAATGAACTTTTTAAGGGTGAGGAGTATACACGAGGCTGCTTCCTGGGGCGAACAATGTTTTACAAGCCGGGATAGAAAACCTAAACTGCGCGGTATTGAAACGAGGTAAATATAGCCATGCGTGTACTGGGTATTGAAACATCCTGCGATGAAACCGGCATCGCAATTTATGATGATGAAAAAGGTCTGTTAGCCAACCAACTGTATAGTCAGGTGAAATTACATGCTGACTACGGCGGTGTGGTGCCTGAACTGGCCTCGCGCGATCACGTGCGTAAAACGGTGCCCCTGATTCAGGAAGCCTTAAAAGAGGCCAATCTGACGGCGAAAGATATCGACGCCGTTGCCTATACCGCAGGGCCGGGTCTGGTCGGTGCGCTGCTGGTTGGCGCAACCGTGGGGCGCTCGCTGGCGTTTGCCTGGAACGTGCCGGCCATTCCGGTACACCATATGGAAGGTCACCTTCTGGCGCCAATGCTGGAAGATAACCCGCCTGAATACCCGTTTGTGGCATTGCTGGTCTCCGGCGGCCACACGCAGTTGATTAGCGTCACCGGCATTGGTGAGTACACCCTGCTCGGCGAGTCGATTGACGACGCGGCCGGTGAAGCCTTTGATAAGACGGCGAAGCTGCTCGGCCTGGATTACCCAGGTGGCCCGATGCTGTCGAAGCTTGCCTCGCAGGGCACGGAGGGGCGTTTCGTCTTCCCACGTCCAATGACCGACCGTCCGGGCCTGGATTTTAGCTTCTCCGGCCTGAAAACGTTCGCGGCCAATACCATCCGTAACAACGAGGCTGACGATCAAACCCGTGCCGATATCGCCCGTGCATTTGAAGATGCGGTGGTGGATACGTTGATGATCAAGTGCAAACGCGCGCTGGATCAAACCGGTTTCAAACGTCTGGTGATGGCAGGTGGCGTGAGCGCCAACCGTACGCTGCGTGCGAAGCTGGCGGAGATGATGCAAAAACGTCGTGGTGAAGTGTTCTACGCGCGTCCGGAATTTTGTACCGATAACGGTGCAATGATTGCCTATGCGGGGATGGTGCGCCTGAAAACCGGCGTGAATGAGTCGCTGGGTGTGACCGTTCGCCCACGCTGGCCGCTGGCTGAACTGCCTGCCGCGTAAGATATGACAGAGGGTAGCCCGGGCGAGGCATTTTCGCCGACCCCGGGGCTTTCCCGGCGTCGCGTTGCTCGGCTGGGCTACGTCAGTTACTCTATTATTCCTCTTCTTTCTTCTGCTTACGCTTTTTCAAACGCGTCCAGATTTTTGTCTCCTGACGTCGCCATAGGCGCTGAATATTGTCATGATGACGCAACAGAATCAGACATGAGAGCATCGATACCGGGAAAGTGTACTGGGGTTTAAACCACCAGACGTAGAACGGTGCGACCAGCGCGCTGACGATGGCGCCGAGAGACGAATAGCCGCTGAGCAAAATGGTCAGCAGCCAGGTTCCGGCCATGACGCCGGTGAGATCCCAGCCGATAGGCGCAATGGCGCCAAACGCGGTGGCAACGCCTTTACCGCCCTGGAAATGGAAAAATACTGGCCAGATGTGGCCCAGACAGGCGGCGATCGCCACCAGGCCTAACCAGAATGGGGAGAGGCCAAGGGCGTAAGCGCCCCAAACGGGCAGCATCCCTTTCAGGACGTCGAAAATCAGAACGGCTGCGGCTGCGCCTTTTCCGCCGATGCGTAACACATTCGTGGCACCGGGGTTACCGGAACCACTGTCGCGAGGATCGGGTAACCCCGCGATGCGGCAGACCAGAATGGCGCTGGAAATTGAGCCGCAAAGGTAGGCAAGAAGGATCATGCCAGGCTCGATTGCACTCATAACGCTGTTCCATTTTGAAAATGTCGAAGTATTCTCTGCATCTGTGGATAATACGCATAATTCGCCGGGAGTGGTATCCGGTTTAGCCTAAAAACCAAGCAGGTCGTGATGGATATTGTATTTATAGAGCAACTTTCGGTAATCACCACTATCGGTGTTTATGATTGGGAACAAACCATTGAACAGAAGCTGGTGTTCGATATCGAATTAGGCTGGGATAACCGCAAAGCCGCCGCCAGTGACAACGTAGATGACTGCCTGAGCTATGCTGATATCAGCGAAGCGGTCGTTAATCACGTTGAGGGTAGTCGTTTTGCGCTGGTTGAGCGCGTAGCGGAAGAGTTGGCTGAACTGTTGATGTCTCGCTTTAACTCCCCGTGGGTGCGTATCAAAGTCAGCAAACCGGGGGCGGTTGCCCGTGCGGCTAACGTTGGCGTTATCATTGAGCGTGGCCATAATCCGAAATAAAAGTATCACTCGTCATATTATTTAAACCAAAATGATTTATACCGGTCTTAGAGCCGGGTTTATTTTATTGTTTACTTTTTAAGGGTTTATTAATGAGCGATATACACTCGCTGCTGGTCGCGGCAATTTTGGGTGTGGTCGAAGGATTGACGGAGTTTCTGCCCGTATCCAGCACCGGTCATATGATTATCGTGGGCCACCTGCTGGGGTTTGAAGGTGAGACTGCGGACACTTTTGAAGTGGTTATCCAGTTGGGCTCGATTCTGGCCGTGGTGGTGATGTTCTGGCGTCGCCTGTTTGGGCTGATTGGCATCAACTTTGGGCGTCCACCGGTTCACGAAGGTGAAGGCTCCGGGCGTTTATCGCTAATTCATATTCTGCTTGGCATGATCCCCGCCGTGGTGCTGGGACTGGTGCTGCACGATAAAATCAAATCGCTGTTCAACCCGGTTAACGTGATGTACGCCCTTATTGTGGGCGGCCTGCTGTTAATCGCAGCCGAGTTGCTGAAGCCGAAAAAGCTTAGTGCGGTGGGCATTGATGATATGAGCTATCGTCAGGCCTTCGCGATTGGCTGCTTCCAGTGTCTGGCGCTGTGGCCGGGCTTCTCCCGCTCCGGGGCGACGATTTCTGGCGGTATGCTGATGGGCGTGAGCCGCTATGCGGCCTCTGAGTTCTCGTTCCTGCTGGCGGTGCCAATGATGATGGGCGCGACGGTGCTGGATCTCTATAAGAGCTGGCACTTCCTGACCGCTGCCGATATTCCGATGTTCGCCGTGGGCTTCGTGATGGCTTTCCTGGTCGCCCTGGTGGCTATCAAAACCTTCCTGCAGTTGGTGAAACGAATTTCGTTTATTCCGTTCGCTATCTACCGCTTCATCGTGGCCGCCGCCGTCTACGTGGTCTTCTTCTGATGAACTGCCCTCAGTCTTTGGGCTGAGGGCAACGTTTTTCCTTCCAGTTCGCAACCGCCTGAATTCGCCGACGCGTCAGCTCTTCACGAATCTCCGGCCCTTTAAAGCCATCGTCGATAACCTCTTTGTTGCCCACCGCTTTCGCCACCTGCCAGGCTTCACGCAGCAGGCGGCCCTGCGGATAGTCGCAGGCTTCAAAGTGGGTGCGACCGCGCACATCTGCTTCGCTGGTCAGCGCAATCTGCTCTACCCGCTGTGGCTTGCGCCAGGCATCGATGGAGTCAAACAGCTTCACCAGGGTTTTGGGCTGCAGGATCGGCAGGGTATGGATGAGGTCGTGGAACTCGGCAACCAGCTTTGCCAGGTCGCGCATTTCATTTGGTACCTTCAGGCGCTGGCAAAGCTGTTCAACCAGCTTCACGCCCGCCGGGCCGTGGCCGTGATGGCGAGGCCAGAACGCCTTTGGTGTTAAGCCTTTACCTAAATCGTGGCACAGTGTTGCAAAGCGCACATCAATCTCCGGGCTCAGCATTGCCGCCATGGTCACCGTCATCAGCGTATGGACGCCGGTATCAATTTCAGGGTGCCACTTTTCCGGCGCCGGGACGCCGTACAGCGCATCAATTTCTGGGAACAGGACTTTCAGCGCGCCGCAGTCGCGCAGCGTCTGGAAGAAAACCTGAGGATTGCGGGTGCCGAGCGCGTTTTCCGTCTCTTTCCACACGCGCTCCGCCGTGAGATGCGCCAGTTCACCGGCGTTGGTCATCTCACGCATCAGCGTCATGGTTTCATCGGCAATACGGAAGCTCAGATGGGCATAGCGCGCGGCAAAGCGCGCCACGCGCAGCACGCGCAGCGGGTCTTCACCGAAAGCAGGGGAGACGTGGCGCAGAATGCGCTGTTGAAGGTCGGCCTGACCGCCGTAAGGGTCAATAATAGTACCGTCGGCATCCTGAGCCAGGGCGTTGACGGTTAAATCACGGCGCAGCAAATCCTGCTCCAGCGTGACGTCCGGGGCGGCATAGCAGGTAAAACCGGTATAGCCCGAGCCTGATTTGCGCTCGGTTCGGGCCAGCGCATACTCTTCGTGGCTTTCAGGGTGCAGGAAAACAGGAAAATCGCGGCCTACCTGCTGGTAGCCCGCGTCGAGCATTTGCTGCGGCGTGGCGCCGACCACCACCCAATCTTTATCTTTGACCGGTAGCCCTAACAACCCGTCCCGAACTGCACCACCGACCAGATAACTCTTCACGCCACGCTTCTCCTCGTCTCTTATCTTTGATGATGATACGAAAGAAGCACAGAGAACGCGAATCAGGGTTAGTTCATCCAGCGATCTTTACGCTTACGGCTTGGAATGATGTGTGGCAGCACCAGACCGAGGAGCAGGCCAACACCCAGCACGCCGCCGCCGTACATAAACCACTGCATAATGATGGTGCGCTGCTTGTCATCCAGCTGCAGGTTGGCGGCATTCACTTTTTTCTGCGCGACGATAAGCTCATTTTTCAGCTTCTGGTTTTCATTTTTTAAACCATTAATCACGCTATCGCTCTCAGCGACCTTTTTCTGCATTTCTGCGGTGCGCTGGTTCCAGGTGGTGTCGATATTATTGAGCTTGTCGGTCAGGGTTTTGACCTGATTTTCCAGATCCGGCACGCGAATACGCAGGCTTGGCGTGGCGGTCAGTTCTTTCAGCGGGATCCACGCGGTGCGGCCGTTGCTGTCGCGTACCTGGCCGTACTGGGTCGTGTCATTAGTCTGCAGCAGGGTGACTTCTTCGCCCGCGTTCAGGGAGCCTGCCAGACGGTAGTTATCGCCCGGGCCGCTGCGGACCCAGGTGTTCAATTCGTCGGAAACGTAGCGCTTTTCATCAGCATGAGCAATGGTTGAAGCGGTAAGTGTCAGTAAAGTAATGGCAATTAAGCGTAATTTTGGCATCAGATCATCGTTTTTGTCATAAAAGTGGAACGATAGTAGTGGCAACAGTCTGACGACGCAAAGCATTCTGCGGCAATCAGAATCCTCCAGGAGGAAAAAACGCCATCAGCGATTAGCCCGACAAATTGCGCATTGCATGGCAATTTGTCGCAAAATACTATCTACTGACAAAAAGAATACCTGTAAGTTCGCCGCAAAGGTATTTCCGGGCAACGAAACCACAAGAATTCAATCATGGCTCAAGAAATCGAATTAAAATTTATCGTCGATAACGCTGGCGTCGAGACGCTGCGTAACCACCTTCAGACCCTCAACGCCGAGCACACACCACCGGCTCAACTGCTGAATATCTATTATGAAACCGCCGATAACTGGCTGCGTCGCCACGATATGGGGCTGCGTATTCGGGGCGATAACGGTCGCTATGAGATGACGATGAAAATCGCCGGGCGCACCGTGGGCGGTTTGCATCAACGTCCTGAATACAATATTGATATCAGCACGCCTGAACTGGCGCTCGACAAACTGCCTGCGGAAGTCTGGCCGAACGGCGAGATGCCGCAAGGGCTGGCGGAGCAGGTTCAGCCGTTGTTCAGCACCGACTTCTTCCGCGAGAAGTGGGTGATAGCGCAGGGGAAAAGCCGCATTGAGGTCGCGCTGGATCTCGGCGACGTCAAGGCCGGTGAGCATCAGGAAGCCATCTGCGAGCTGGAGCTTGAACTGCTGAGCGGTGAAACCGCTGACGTGCTGACGCTGGCGAAACAGTTGGCGGAAACCGGCCTGCTGCGCCAGGGCAGCCTGAGCAAAGCTGCGCGCGGATATCATCTCGCGCAGGGCAATGAAGACCGCGTTATCAAACCGCTGACCATTCTCTCACTGCCGCCGAAAGCGACGGTAGGCCAGGCGCTGGAAGCGGCGCTGGAAGAAGCGCTTGCCCACTGGCAGTACCACGAGGAGCTGTGGCTGCGCGGCAACAAAAAGGCAAAAGTTGAAGTGCTAAATGCCCAAGGTCTGGTTCGCCATATCCTGACGCTGTTCGGCGGCATTGTGCCGCGTAAGGCGAGCGCCGCGCTGCGAGATGGCCTGACCCAGGTTGATGCGCTGATGGCGAGCGATGCGTCCGCACACGATGCGGTGTTCAGCCGTGAAACCGCGCTGACGAAGCTTGCCTATACCGAATGGCTGGTGCTGCGCGGCTGGGAGGCGTTCCTCGATGCCAAAGCAGAGGACAAACTGGCGGACTCCTTTAAACGCTTTGCCGATATTCATCTGTCTCGTCAGGCCGCAGAACTGCGCACCGTCTTTGCCTACCCGCTGGGCGACGCCTACGCAGATCAACTGCCGCGCCTGAAGCGTGATATTAATACCGTTCAGCTGCTGGCCGGCTATTACGATACCGAGCAGGCCGATCGCTGGCTGGCGAATTGGCAGGGGCTGCGCCACGCTATCGAAACCCGCCAGCACATTGAAATTGAACATTTCCGCAATGAAGCTCTGTCGGTTGAGCCGTTCTGGCTACACAGCGGAAAACGTTAATTAACTTCAGGGAACCCGCGTATGACGCCGCTTTCTTCGCAGTTACAGCAGCACTGGCAAACGCTCGTTGAGCGTGCCCCGGAGGATTTTCCTCTCGAGGCGCTCGGTAGTGAAGCACAGGCTGTTTTCACCTTTAGTGATTTTGTTCAGCAAAGTTTAACGGCGCATCCTGAGTGGCTGGCGTCGCTGGAAAGCGACCCGCCTCAGGCGGATGAGTGGCGGCAATATGCGGGTTGGCTCCAGGCGGAGCTGGCAGAAGTCTATGATGAAACGGCGCTAATGCGCGCCCTGCGGCTATTCCGCCGCCGGGTGATGGTGCGGATTGCCTGGGCGCAGGCGCTGTCGCAGGTATCTGAAGAAGATACGCTACAGCAGCTAAGCCACCTGGCAGAAACGCTGATCGTCAACGCGCGCAACTGGCTCTACGAGGCCTGCTGCCGCGATTGGGGTACACCGTGCAGTGCCGAAGGCGTACCGCAGCCGCTGCTGATCCTCGGGATGGGCAAGCTGGGCGGCGGAGAGCTTAATTTCTCCTCCGATATCGACCTGATCTTTGCCTGGCCAGAACATGGCAGCACCCAGGGCGGCCGTCGTGAACTCGATAACGCGCAGTTCTTTACCCGTCTCGGTCAGCGTCTGATTAAGGTGCTGGACCAGCCGACGCAGGATGGCTTCGTCTACCGCGTTGATATGCGCTTACGGCCGTTTGGTGACAGCGGCCCATTGGTGCTGAGCTTTGCGGCGCTGGAAGATTATTACCAGGAACAGGGGCGCGACTGGGAGCGCTATGCGATGGTCAAAGCGCGGATCATGGGCGATGACGATGGCGTATACACCAGCGAGTTGCGGGCGATGCTGCGACCGTTCGTCTTCCGCCGCTATATCGACTTCAGCGTGATCCAGTCTCTGCGTAATATGAAAGGGATGATCACCCGCGAAGTGCGTCGCCGTGGCCTGAAGGACAACATCAAGCTCGGTGCGGGCGGGATTCGCGAAATCGAGTTTATCGTCCAGGTCTTTCAACTAATCCGCGGCGGGCGAGAGCCGATGCTGCAAAGCCGCTCACTGCTGCCAACCCTTAAAGCCATTGAAACCCTGAATCTGCTATCGGAAACCGACGCGCAGGCGCTGCGTGAAGCGTATCTGTTTTTACGTCGCCTCGAAAACCTGCTGCAAAGTATCAACGACGAACAGACGCAGACGCTGCCCGGCGACGACCTCAACCGCGCCCGTCTGGCGTGGGGGATGCATTTTGCCGACTGGGCCACGATGACCGCGCGTCTGGATGCGCTGATGGCCGAAGTCCGCCGCGTCTTTAACGAACTGATCGGCGATGATGAAGAGCCATCGCAGGAAGAGCAACTTTCGGAATCCTGGCGCGAGCTGTGGCAGGACACCCTGCAGGAAGATGATTCTCCGTCGGGGTTGGTGCACCTCAGCAGTGATGACCGCCATCGCGTGCTGTCGCAAATTGCCGATTTCCGTAAAGAGCTGGATAAACGCACCATTGGCCCGCGCGGGCGCCAGGTACTGGACTCGCTGATGCCGCATCTGCTGAGCGAAGTGTGCTCGCGTGAAGATGCCACGGTGCTGCTCACGCGCATTACCCCGTTGCTGAGCGGCATCGTTACGCGTACTACCTACCTCGAATTATTAAGCGAATATCCCGGCACTCTAAAGCATCTTATCCGCCTGTGCGCAGCTTCACCGATGGTGGCAAGTCAATTGGCGCGCTACCCGCTGCTGCTGGATGAGCTGCTCGACCCCAACACGCTTTACCAGCCGACGGCGACCGATGCCTATCGTGATGAGCTGCGTCAATATCTGCTGCGTGTGCCGGAAGAGGATGAGGAGCAGCAGTTGGAAGCCTTGCGCCAGTTTAAGCAGGCGCAACTGCTGCACATTGCTGCCGCTGATATTGCTGGTACGTTGCCGGTGATGAAGGTCAGTGACCACTTAACCTGGCTTGCAGAAGCGATGATCGATGCGGTTGTCCAGCAGGCGTGGGTGCAGATGGTGGCGCGCTATGGCCAGCCAACGCACCTGCGAGAGCGCCATGGTCGCGGTTTTGCGGTCATTGGCTACGGCAAGCTTGGCGGCTGGGAACTGGGCTACAGTTCGGATCTGGATCTGGTGTTCTTGCATGATTGCCCAATGGATGCGATGACCGACGGCGAACGAGAAATCGACGGCCGTCAGTTCTATCTGCGTCTGGCGCAGCGCATTATGCACCTGTTCAGCACCCGAACTTCGTCCGGGATTTTGTATGAAGTTGATGCCCGTCTTCGCCCGTCCGGCGCGGCGGGTATGCTGGTGACCACCGCCGAATCATTTGCCGATTATCAACAAAACGAAGCGTGGACCTGGGAGCATCAGGCGCTGGTGCGCGCCCGCGTGGTTTACGGTGACCCGCAGCTGCAGCAGCAGTTTGACGACATTCGCCGACAGATCCTGACTACCGCGCGGGAAGGCAGCGCGCTGCAAACCGAAGTGCGTGAGATGCGTGAAAAAATGCGTGCTCATCTCGGCGGAAAACAGCGCGATCGTTTTGATATCAAAACCGACGCGGGTGGGATCACCGATATTGAGTTTATTACCCAGTATCTGGTGCTGCGCTACGCCCACGAGAAGCCGAAGCTGACCCGCTGGTCGGATAACGTGCGTATTCTCGAACTACTGGCGCAAAACGACATTATGGACGAGCACGAAGCACAGGCGCTCACCCGCGCCTACACCACGTTGCGCGATGCGTTACATCACCTGGCGCTTCAGGAGTTGCCGGGAAATGTCGATTTATCAAGCTTCGTTCGGGAACGTGAACTGGTCAGCGCCAGCTGGCAGAAGTGGCTGGTTCAACCGTGAAATGTGCTATTATCGCGCCAAAATTTTGATTCTCCCAGGAGACAAGAATGAAAGTAACGCTGCCGGAATTTGAACGCGCAGGAGTGATGGTGGTTGGCGACGTCATGCTGGATCGCTATTGGTATGGCCCAACCAGCCGTATTTCCCCGGAAGCCCCGGTTCCCGTGGTGAAGGTGGAAACTATCGAAGAACGTCCTGGCGGCGCGGCAAACGTGGCGATGAACATTGCGTCCCTGGGGGCGGGTTCGCGTCTTGTTGGTTTAACCGGCATTGATGATGCGGCGCGTGCGCTGAATAAAGCGCTGGCCGACGTTAACGTGAAGTGTGATTTCGTTTCGGTACCGACGCACCCAACCATCACCAAGCTGCGCGTGCTGTCGCGCAACCAGCAGCTGATCCGCCTGGACTTTGAAGAAGGCTTTGCCGGCGTGGATCCACAGCCGCTGCACGATCGTATTCAAAGCGGTCTGCCGAGCGTTGGCGCGCTGGTGCTCTCCGACTACGCCAAAGGGGCGCTGGAAAGCGTACAACAGATGATCCAGCTCGCGCGCAAAGCGAACGTGCCGGTGCTGATCGACCCGAAAGGCACCAACTTCGAACGCTATCGCGGCGCAACGTTGCTGACGCCAAACCTTTCTGAATTTGAAGCCGTAGTCGGTAAGTGCAAAGACGAAACCGAAATCGTTGAGCGTGGCATGAAGCTGATTGCTGATTACGATCTCTCCGCGCTGCTGGTGACACGCTCCGAGCAGGGCATGACGCTGCTGCAGCCGGGCAAAGCGCCGCTGCATCAGCCGACGCAGGCGCAGGAAGTGTACGATGTGACCGGTGCGGGCGATACCGTTATCGGCGTGCTGGCGGCGACGCTGGCTTCCGGCAAAACCCTGGAAGAGGCGTGCTTCTTTGCCAACGCCGCGGCGGGCGTGGTGGTGGGTAAACTGGGTACCTCCACCGTTTCACCTATCGAACTGGAAAACGCCGTGCGCGGTCGCGCGGACACCGGCTTTGGTGTGATGAGCGAAGAAGAGCTGAAGCAGGCGGTTGCCGCTGCCCGTCGCCGCGGTGAGAAAGTGGTGATGACCAACGGCGTGTTCGACATTCTGCACGCGGGGCACGTATCCTATCTGGCGAATGCACGCAAGCTGGGGGATCGTCTGATCGTCGCGGTGAACAGCGATGCGTCAACCAAGCGCCTGAAAGGCGAAACCCGCCCGGTTAACCCGCTGGATCAGCGCATGATCGTGCTGGGCGCGCTGGAGTCCGTCGACTGGGTGGTGTCGTTTGAAGAAGATACACCACAGCGCCTGATTGCCGGGATCCTGCCGGATCGTCTGGTCAAAGGCGGTGACTATAAGCCAGAGCAAATTGCCGGTAGCGAAGAAGTGTGGGCGAACGGTGGTGAAGTGCTGGTGCTGAACTTTGAAGATGGTTGTTCTACCACCAATATTATCAAGAAGATTCAGCAGGACAGCGATAAATCGTGAATGCGGGAGGCGCATCGAACATTCCGTCTTTCGGCGCTCCTCGCGGTTGACGCTGCTGTTTTTTCGACCTAAAGTAAAGGAATAAGGGTGAGAGGGGATTTCTCCCCCCTCTGATTGACTGTTAGTAAGTGGCGAAACTTATCAGTAACAGCACAACCAGTATGATGACGAGCTTCATCATAACCCTTTCCTTATTAAAGCCCCTTCTTCGGGAGGGGCTTTCCCGTTTCAGCCCCTTGCTGACAGCGCGATTGTTCGCGAACGTCCTGACTGGTACAAGAGTTACCCCTCTCTATTTTTTATTACTGGAGCGTCCGCGCAAAAACAGCGAATCTGTGGCGCTGAAAGGGCGCGTCTGGGATAAAAAAATCCCCGGCTTTTAGGGCCAGGGATGAGGTGTGTAACGGCTTTGCGAGGACGCGACTAGGCTTCTTTTTCGTGCGCAGTCGGTGAATTTAACGGTGTGGTCAAAGTATTAAGCGAACCGCCGGACAGGCCGATCTCGTTTAACAGCGAATCGATCAGCGGTGCTTGGGTACGATAAGAGAGGGCGGCAGACAGCGCCTGCTCTGCCAGATTGCCACCGCTTACGCCATTGCCTGCGGTGACTTCACCCACCGCGCCGCCGCGATTCAGGCCATCAACCTGAATGATCTTAATGCCGTCGATAGACTTCATGGGCTCAACGGACTTCTCAATGACGGCAGGCAGAGACTGCAATAACGCCAGCTTGAATTTGAGGCTGGTTTGTTCGTTGGAAAGCACGTTGATAGCGTCGTTCAGCGCGCGCTGCGCTTCGGCTTCCGCCAGCCCTTTTTTACGCGTCGCCTCCGCCAGTTCGACAATTGCCGCCGCCTGCAATTCCGCAGCTTCCTTCTCGGCTTTTGCTTGTACGGTCAGTTCAACTGCCTTTGTTTCAGCATCCTGTGCGGCGGCAATCAGCGCAACCTGTTTGGCGCGATCCGCTTCTGCCGTCTGACGGGTAGTTTCTACATTCTGCTGAGCGCGAACCGCCTCGGCTAGCGCATCGTTGGCGCGTGCTTCTGCCTGAGACTGCTGTTCGGATTTCGCGGCGATGGCGATGGATTTCGTCTGATTAGCAATTTCCGTTACCTGCTGCTGTTCGATCTCTTTAATCCGAACTTCACGCTCGGCCTCAACTTTTCTCGAACGAACGGCCTGCTCGCGCTCAATTTCCGTTTCCTGGATCTGGCGTTCGGCAAGAATACGCGTCTGTTCCGCTTCGCGATGGCGCTCAGCTTCAAAGGCGGCAATTTTGGCGTTCTGCTCGGCAGTGCGGGTTTTCACCTGCTGTTCCTGCTCAAGCGTCATAAAGGCTTCCTGTTGTTCGATTTCCAGCTTGCGCGATAGCGCATCGCGGTTTTTCTCTCTTACCGCAACTTCCACGTCCTGCTCGACTTCGTTACGTTCGCGACGACGACGCTCTGTTTCCTGAGTCAGCTTTGTCAGACCTTCGGCGTCAAAGGCGTTGTTCGGGTTGAAATGCACTTTTTCCGTCTGGTTAAAGTTGGTTAACGAGACGCTCTCCAGCTCCAGGCCATTTTTTGACAGATCTTCCGCGACGGTATTCTGCACACCCTGAACGAAGTTTTCACGGGTATCCTGCAGCTCATGCATTGTCATCTGCGAGGCCGTGGCGCGTAAGGCATCAACGAACTTATCTTCGATCAACACGCGTAAATCTTCCGGAGACAGCGTGCGCTGACCCAGCGTTTGTGCGGCAGTCGCAATGCCTTCAACCGACGGTTTAACGCGGACGAAAAAGGCAACAACCACATCAACTCGCATACGATCTTTGGTGATCAGACTGTCGACGGTAGAACGGCTAACCTCAAGTTTGAGGGTATTCATGTTGATGGGAATAATTTCGTGGAAGATTGGCATCACAATTGCGCCGCCACTCATCACCACTTTCTGTCCGCCAAGCCCGGTTCGCACAAATGCTTGCTCTGCGGAGGCGCGACGATAAAGACGGGCAAAAATAATCCCGATAATCAATAAGACGACAACCGCGACAACGGCGGTAAACATCCATGAAGGTAGCATGCCAAAAATATCATCCATTATGTCGGTCTCTTAAGGTCAAAATACAATTACAAAATATTCGGCCAGGGATTACGTTCGGCCAAATAACGCGTTGCGGAAAGACGGTCGAGAATCAGTACCTTGTCTCCTTTTTTAAACGCGTATCCTTCTTCAGGTTCTAACAATAGGTAATGAGTTTGTCCGAATTTATCGGTAAATTTGCCCTCGCAGGGTGTGCCGGCAATCGCGGAATGCCCGGTAATTATCGCCATGTAGCCGATATAATCATCCTCAGCGAGGGCGGAGCTTTCATCGCGGGGGAGCCACGGAGCAATGATTTTTCCGCTGTAACGCACGGCGAAGACTGAAACAATAAAACATGCTGGGGTGAGTAGTAGGTTGCTGAGGGGCGCTCCCAGGAGCATGACCCAGCCATGCTGGAAAAGGATGCCGAAGAGCCCGAAAAAACCGGCCAATAAACAGAGCACAACTAATAACGGAATACGCCCAATATTCAGAAAATGAATCACCTGTCCGATATTACCAGACGACAAAGCATCATAATTATCGAGATGGGCATCGAGTGCGCCAGAGAGATAATGGCCAAAGGCCAATGAGATTATTTCAAGCACGCCGATAAGAAGAACAAATGTTAGTGCAAACAGGTAGGGACTATTATATTCCGTTAATAAAATCATGCTTCATTCCCCCTGCAATAGCTTTCCCTGGGCGATGGTTTTTCTCTTGTTCTTATAGCGTGTCACGATAGCATATTCTGGCCGGATCGTTTAATCCGGAAAGGGATTTTTACCCCTCAGATTTCGTGGGGAAGTACGTGCGTGGTGAGAGGGGAATGTGCATTATACACAGCTCCATAGTGCTTTCCGGAGCATACTGAAATCAGGAAATGTGTAAACGGGCCGTACGGCCCGCTTTAGTTTTACTTTGGCTCCACCGGAGCGGGGCTGACATTTTCAACGGACTGGCGGTTTTCCAGCTCGCTAATCCGCTGTTCCAGCAGCGCCAGCTTCTCACGCGTACGCAGCAGAACCTGAGTCTGCACGTCAAACTCTTCACGGCTGACCACATCAAGGCGCGTCAGCTGCGACTGGATCACCTGGCGAACTTTCTTCTCAATATCATCACCGAACTCACGCAGACCTTTCGGCATAGACTCGTGGACCTGGCGGGCGATTTGTTCAATTTTTTTCGGGTCGATCATCTCTTGTTCCCTGATTCTGTCGGCATGAAGGCTATTGTAGTGTCTTATCCCGGTGCGATAAACCAGAATTGTTCGAAGCTTATGCATTGCCGAAGATAGTCATTGGCGTTATAGTAAGTACGCTTATTCTCAGGGCGGGGCGAAATTCCCCACCGGCGGTAAATCAGCTACGGCTGAAAGCCCGCGAGCGCTTCCTATGAACATGGGAAGGTCAGCAGATCCGGTGTAATTCCGGGGCCGACGGTTAGAGTCCGGATGGGAGAGAGTAACGATTCAGTTGGGTTAAGCACCCGCTCGCGTTATCTATTTGCCGTTATATCGGCACTCCTAAGACTGCCCTGATTCTGGTAACCATAATATTAATGAGGTTTTTTTACCATGAATCAGACGCTACTTTCCTCTTTTGGTACTCCGTTCGAACGCGTTGAAAACGCGCTTGTTGCTCTGCGCGAAGGTCGCGGTGCGATGGTGCTGGACGACGAAGATCGCGAGAACGAAGGCGACATGATCTTTGCCGCCGAAAACATGACCGTTGAACAAATGGCGCTGACTATCCGTCACGGTAGCGGCATCGTTTGTCTGTGTCTCACCGACGAACGTCGTAAACAGCTGGAACTGCCAATGATGGTAGAAAACAACACCAGCGCTTACGGCACCGGCTTTACCGTCACTATCGAAGCGGCTCATGGCGTGACCACCGGCGTTTCTGCCGCTGACCGTCTGACCACCGTTCGCGCGGCGATTGCCGACAACGCGAAACCTTCCGATCTGAACCGTCCTGGCCACGTTTTCCCACTGCGCGCGCAGGCGGGTGGCGTGCTGACCCGTGGCGGTCACACCGAAGCGACTATCGATCTGGTGACGCTGGCAGGCTTCAAACCAGCAGGCGTGCTGTGTGAACTGACCAACGACGACGGTACCATGGCGCGCGCGCCAGAGTGCATCGAGTTTGCGAAGAAACATAACATGGCGCTGGTGACCATCGAAGATCTGGTAGCCTACCGTCGTGAGCACGAGCGTAAAGCCAGCTAATCTAGCGGCCTACGTGATGAAGCCCGGTTTGCGATATGCACCGGGCTTTTTTATTGCCTGACGTTAGCCAATGCCCATTGACTGTAATACCACCAGGCTCATCCCCATAACCGACATGCCGCACAGCACGCCGTAGCTGGGGTTGTTGTTAGGGTCAATCTCTTTGGCCAGCGGCATCAGTTCATCGACCGAAAGGGCGACCATAATCCCGGCGACCGCCGCCATAATCGAGGCCATCAGCACCGGTGACACCATGCTGCCAAGGATCGCCCACGCCAGCACGCCGCCCAATATTTCCGCCATGCCCGAAATTCCCGCCCAGAACACCGCTTTGCGCTTTGAGCCCGTGGCGGCGTAGACCGGCCCGGCAACCGCCAGCCCTTCAGGAATATTGTGCAGTGCCACGGCGAGCGCAATGCCGAAGCCTAGCTCAAGGTTGTTGCTGGCAGTGACGAAGGTGGCAATACCTTCCGGGAAGTTGTGCAGGCTGATGCCAAGGGTTAACAGCACGGCGGTGCGGCGAATGTTGCGCGGCAGCGGCTGGGTGTTTTTCTGCATCAGATCCTGCGGATGCGCATGCGGCAGGATGTGATCGAGTGCAAAATAACCAATGAGGCCGACGACAAACATCCCGTAACCCAGCACTGGCGACATTCCCGGCGTGCCGAGCGCGGCGGGCAGCATCTCCATTAATGAGATCAGCAGCATAATGCCGGCGGCGAAGCCGAGCGAGAAGGCGAGTACCCGGTTAGACGGCTTTTGCCCGATCACCCCGAGTATGGCGCCGATAAAGGTGGCAGCCCCTGCCAGTAATGTCAGAATCAGCGGTACCGACATCGCTTACTCCTTATGATAATGATTATCATTCATGATATTGAAAATCGTCAGCCGTGGCGAGAGGCGACGCTATTCTTTACTTCATCCTTACATTCAAATTTTCTGAAGATCATCATCACGCTTATCTGAGTTTATCCTCACTCAAAACGGGTTAATGTGGTGTTATTAAATTATGCCCTCTGGAAGGATAACATCATGTCTCGTAGCCGAATGCCAGCACTGTTTTTAGGTCACGGTAGCCCGATGAACGTACTGGAAGATAACCTCTATACCCGTACCTGGCGGCATCTGGGTGAAACGTTGCCACGCCCAAAAGCTATTGTGGTGGTGTCCGCGCACTGGTTCACTCGCGGCACGGGCGTGACGGTGATGGAAACCCCGAAAACGATCCATGATTTCGGCGGCTTCCCGCAGGCGCTGTACGATACCCATTACCCTGCTCCGGGCTCCCCGGCGCTGGCGCAACAGTTGGTTGAACTGCTGGCTCCGGTTCCGGTCACGCTTGATAAAGAAGCCTGGGGCTTTGACCATGGCTCCTGGGGCGTGCTGATTAAGATGTACCCGAATGCGGACATCCCGATGGTGCAGTTGAGCATCGACAGTACCAAGCCAGCGGCATGGCACTTTGAGATCGGTCGTAAGCTGGCAAGCCTGCGCGATGAAGGCATTATGCTGGTGGCGAGCGGTAACGTGGTGCACAACCTGCGTACGGCGAAATGGCACGGCGATTCAACGCCTTACCCGTGGGCGACGTCGTTTAACGATTATGTGAAGGCGAATCTAAGCTGGAAAGGGCCGGTTGAACAGCATCCGCTGGTGAACTATCTGGCGCATGAGGGCGGTTCGCTGTCGAACCCAACGGCGGATCACTTCCTGCCGCTGCTTTATGTGCTGGGTGCCTGGGATGGCGAAGAGCCCATCACGATCCCGGTAGACGGTATCGAAATGGGCTCCTTGAGTATGCTGTCGGTGCTAATCGGTTAACGATTATTCGACGAAAATGTGGGGATAGAAGCGTGACAGATCCTGAGTGATCAGCGCTCTGTCCTCACGAATGCCAATCCCGGCAGGTTCGTCGTTAATCAGCCAACTGCCAATCAACATGTAGCTATCACCAAACTTCGGCAGCGGATGGAACTGCTGCACGATCATCCCTTCTTCGCCGTACGGCCCTTCCACCTGCTCGATGGTTTTACCGTTCTCGACGATCGAAATGTTGGCGCCTTCGCGGGAGAAGATCGGCTTCACCACGAATTTGTCCATCTCTGGGTGATCATCTTCGGCAAAGTAGGCCGGCAGCAGGTTCGGGTGATCCGGGAACATCTCCCACAGCAGCGGCAGCAGCGCTTTGTTAGAGATGATGCTCTTCCAGGCCGGTTCCAGCCAGCGCACGCCAGCATCTTCGAGCTTGGTGGAGAACATCTCGCGCAGCATGTATTCCCACGGATAGAGTTTGAACAGGTTGCTGATTACCTGATCCTGCAGATCGGTAAACTGGCCTTTCTCACCCAGACCGATCTCATCAATATAGAGGAACTCGGTCGCTACGCCAGCTTCAGCGGCGCAGTCCTGCAGATACTGCACGGTACCGCGATCTTCGACGGTGTCCTGGCAGCAGGTCAGATGCAACAACTGGAAGCCGTGTTGTTCGCGCAGCACGTTGAAGCGCTCGATGATCTTTTCCTGCAGGCTGTTGAACTGATCGCTGCCTTCCGGCAGGTTGCCCGCGTTGATCTGATCTTCGAGCCAGATCCACTGGAAGAACGCCGCTTCGAACAGTGACGTTGGGGTATCGGCGTTATTTTCCAGCAGCTTCGGTTCACCGGTGCCGTCCCACGCCAGATCGAGGCGCGAGTAGAGCGACGGCTGCTGCGTTTGCCATGACTGGCGCACGAAGGTCCAGGTGTGCTTTGGAATGCGGAACTTCGCCATCAGCTCATCGCTGGCGATGACGCGTTCAACCACTTTCAGACACAGCTGATGCAGTTCAGCGGTAACCTCTTCCAGCTTTTCAACCTGCTCCAGCGTCAGCTTGTAGTAGGCCTCTTCACTCCAGTACGGCTCGCCGTACATGGTGTGAAAGTTGAAGCCGTACTCCGTTGCCTTTTCACGCCAGTCCGGGCGCTCAGTAATGCTGATTCTTTCCATGGTCATCAGCCGCCCATTGAACGGGTGGTGGTGCCCGACGCGCTACGCTGCATGGTGGACTGTTTCGCCACGGACTCACCGAAGCCGCCGCGAGTCACGGTGCTGGTGGTTGCCGGTTTTGGTGCCATAGCGGTTTTCGGTACGTTCATCGAACGGCCCGGCTGCGCTGCGCCGTAGTTTTTACCGCCGGCATCGGTGTATTTACCGTAGGCCGGGCTGGATGGGTTCTTCGAGGTGAAGACCGGCTGCTGCTGGTAGCCACCCATGCCGCCGCTCATCATACGGCCCATCATGTAGCCCGCCATCAGCGGCATCCAGAAACTGCCGCTGCTTTGCGCTTGCGCCTGGTTTTCACCGCTGGCAGGTGCCATACCGGCCTGCGCCGGTGCCTGCTGGCACTGGCCTTCGCCAAATTCAGCTACGCAGTCTTCACGGCTGGCGTACTTCGGCGCGGTACGTTCGGCTTCTTTCAGCGCGTTATCGAAGGTGGTTTTACACTCGGCGCTTTTGCCCGGATTCGCTGCAGAGCAGTCGTCCGCGTTCTGATAGAGCGTGACGGTTTCGTCAGTTTTTTCACAGCCTGCCAGCATGAATACCGCGGTAACGGCTAATGCGACTGGCGTGAGGTGACGCGCGCCCCAGCTTTTACGAAAGGCGGCGTGTTGAATATTGTTCGTCCGTTTCATTGTGTTCTTCCTGGACCCAGTAGAGTGGTATTGCAATAACGCTCAGGATAGTGGATGAGTGGTTGAAAATGAAGCGAAGAAGGGCGTAAAGCGGCGGATCTTTACGTTGCCTTACGTTAGCGCAAGAGAATGAAAAAAGGGCCCGCATAAAGCGGACCCTTTTCAGTACGGCGAGAGGCCTTAGCGCAGACGCGCTTTGCTGGTCGCCGGAGAGGTGTAGCCGTCCGCTGAAGCGTCCTGCTGCGGGTTCTGCGGCGCAACGCTGTCGGTAGAGGTCGCGACGGTTTTACCCAGCGCATTGTTCAGCGCAATCAGATCCTGCTCGTTGAGCGTACCCAGCGCATTTTTAATATTCAGCTGGTTGATCAGGTAGTTATAACGCGCGCTGGAGAGCTGCTGCTTCGCGTTGTACAGCGTGGTGGTGGCATCCAACACGTCAACGATAGTACGCGTACCCACGGAGTAACCCGCTTCCATCGCGTCTAATGAACTCTGTGCAGAGACCACGGCCTGTTTGTAGGCGTTGATGCTGCTGATAGAGGCGTTGATGTTGTTGAAGGAAGAACGCACGGTCTGAACAACGGAGCGGTGCGCGCTCTCCAGCTGCTCGCTGGCGCCGACGAAGTTGTACTGCGCCTGTTTCACCTGCGAGTTAACCATCCCGCCCTGGTACAGCGGCAGGGAGAAGCTCAGGCCAATTTTGTTCTGGCCGGCGTCGTTGTCGTCGTACTGGGAACTGTGGGTTTTAGAGCCGCTGTAGGAGGTGTTTGACACCCCGGTAGAGGCGTTCAAATCCAGCGTCGGCAGATGGCCGTCCTGCGCCTGGCGAATCTGCTCACGCGCCAGGTCCTGGTTCAGGCGAGCCTGCAACAGGGAGAGGTTACGGTTTTCCGCTTCTTTCAGCAGCGAGTTAACGCCCTGCGGTTTGTCTGTTTTAAAGCTGTCGACGTTCAAAGACGCCAGCTCTGGGTAGTAGTTACCGGTCACCTGACGCAGCGCTTCAACGGCGTTGTCGAGGTTGTTACGCGCGGTCACTTCATTCGCCAGTACGGTATCGTACTGTGAACGGGCGTTCTGCACGTCGGTAATCGCCACGAGGCCCACGTTAAAGCGCTGAGTGGTTTGATCCAACTGGCGGTAAATCGCCTGTTTCTGCGCTTCGGTGTAGGAGAGTGAGTCAATCGCGCTCAGCACGTTAAAGTACGCCGTGGCGGTATTCAGGATCAGCGTCTGCTGATCGGTCTGATAGGTCACGTCCTGGATGCCTGCCGCTTTTTCCTGCAGGGTCAGAGCACGCCATTTGGACATATCAAACAGGCTTTGCGTTAACGTCAGCGAGCCGCTGGTCGCGTTGGAGTTCACGCCGTTATTGTCGCGGAAGCCATTGGTATAGGTATAATCGGCACCCAAACCTAACTGCGGTAACAGCGGGCTACGCGCTTCGTTGATCTTTTCGAATGCGGCATCGCGGTCTGCTGCGGATTTACGGAGATCTGGGTTACTGGTACGTGCCTGCTGATAGACCTGTAACAGGTTCTCTGCCTGGCTCATTGTACTGAAACCCGTAAGGCTCAGACCAATAAGGATGGGGAGCAATTTCTTCATTTGCATTTGCATTCCTTGTTGTGAAGCTTAGCGCTGATCTAATTCACAGAAAAAATATTCGCCGATTGTACCAGAGTCTGCCACGTTAAAAAGTTGTCGTAATGTGCCATCTGGCGTTAATTTGCACCAATCTACCACAGAGAGAGTGGATCCTAAGATAAACGGATTTTAAATCCACAATTTCATCATAATTACAGCATAGGCAAGGCCATGACAAAATCACGTAACCCAGTGGTTACCCTCTCGAAAAACGATGTAGAAATTATTGCACGAGAAACGGTATATCGCGGTTTTTTTTCGATTGATGTGTACCGTTTTCGCCATCGTCTGTTCAACGGCGAGATGAGCGGTGAAGTCCGGCGCGAAATTTTTGAGCGCGGTCACGCTGCAGTCTTGCTACCCTTTGACCCAGTGCGTGACGAAGTGGTGCTGATTGAGCAAATTCGCATTGCGGCCTATGACACCAGTGAAACCCCTTATCTGCTGGAGATGGTAGCCGGCATGATTGAAGAGGGTGAAAGCGTAGAGGATGTGGCGCGTCGCGAATCGCAGGAAGAGGCCGGGCTTGAACTCGGCCGGGTAAAAGAGTGTCTGAGTTATCTGGCAAGCCCTGGCGGCACCAGCGAGCGCCTGACCATTATGGTGGGCGAAGTGGATGCAACAACGGCCAAAGGTATTCATGGCCTGGCGGATGAACACGAAGATATCCGGGTTCATGTGGTAAGCCGGGAGTACGCTTATCAATGTGTAGAAGAGGGAAAAATTGACAACGCAGCCTCTGTCATCGCTTTGCAATGGCTACAGCTGCATTATCAGGACTTACGAAAAGAGTGGACCAAATGAAGCGTTACACGCCTGACTTCCCAGAAATGATGCGCCTGTGCGAGACCAATTTCGCACAATTACGTCGCTTACTGCCGCGCGTTGATGAAGCCGGCGAAACGGTGAACTATCAGGTGGCCAATGCGCAATATCGGTTAACGATAACAGAATCAACCCGCTACACTACGCTGGTAACGGTTGAGCAGACGCACCCGGCGGTGAGCTACTGGAGCCTGCCGTCGATGAGCGTGCGGCTGTATCATGATGCGATGGTGGCTGAAGTGTGTTCAAGTCAGCAGATCTTTCGCTTCAAAGCGCGATATGATTATCCAAATAAAAAGTTGCATCAACGCGACGAAAAGCATCAAATTAATCAGTTTTTAGCTGATTGGCTAAGATACTGTTTAGCACATGGAGCGATGGCGATTCCGGTTTGTACATAGCACCTTTCAGGCTGTATCTGGGACGCTGCCAGCGATGACGCAGCATGAAAGGATGATGTGTATGTTTGCATCGTGAAACCTAAGGACACCATTTGGAAAGCCTTTTAAACCTTCCTCTGGCTGGTGGGGCCAGTGTCAGGGTACTGCAAATCACTGATACTCACCTGTTTGCGGAAAAAGATGAAACGCTGTTAGGCGTGAACACCTGGGCAAGCTATCACGCCGTCTTGCAGGCTATTCATGCCTCGGCGCGTGACGTTGACCTGGTGGTGGCAACGGGCGATTTAGCGCAGGATCACTCATCCGCGGCCTATCAGCACTTTGCTGACGGCATCGCGAGTTTCGCTGCACCCTGCGTTTGGTTGCCGGGGAATCATGACTTCCAGCCATCCATGTACAGCACGCTTCAGGACGCGGGGATCTCCCCGGCCAAGCGCGTACTGGTGGGCGAAAACTGGCAGATCCTCCTGCTGGATAGTCAGGTGTTCGGCGTGCCGCACGGCGAGCTGAGCGAGTTCCAGCTTGAGTGGCTGGAAAAACGGCTGGCGGAAGCGCCGGACCGGCACACGCTGCTGCTGTTGCACCATCATCCGCTGCCAGCGGGATGCAGCTGGCTCGATCAGCACAGCCTGCGTAACGCAGGGGCGCTGGATAATGTGCTGGTGCGCTACCCGCGCGTAAAAAACCTGCTTTGTGGCCACATTCATCAGGAACTGGACGTCGACTGGAACGGCCGCCGCATCATGGCGACGCCGTCAACCTGCGTACAGTTTAAACCGCACTGTGCCAACTTCACGCTGGATACCGTTTCCCCTGGGTGGCGCTGGCTTGAGCTGCATGACGATGGTTCATTAACCACCGAAGTCTGCCGCCTTGCCGGGTGCGAATTCCATCCTGATACCGCATCTGAAGGTTATTGATGTCGACGCTTCTTTATCTGCATGGATTCAACAGCTCTCCGCTGTCAGCAAAGGCTACGGCGCTGAAGCAGTGGCTGGCGGAGTACTATCCCGACGTGAATATGCTGATCCCGCAACTGCCGGCCTATCCGGCGGAAGCGGCGGAGATGCTGGAAGCGCTGGTGCTGAAACACGGCGGTGAACCACTGGGCATCGTGGGGTCATCGCTGGGCGGCTATTATGCAACCTGGTTATCCCAATGTTTCATGCTGCCAGCGGTGGTGGTGAACCCGGCGATACGCCCGTTTGAGCTGCTGGTGAATTTCCTTGGGCCGAATGAGAATCCCTACACCGGGCAGCAATATGTGCTAGAGTCACGCCATATTTACGATCTCAAAGTCATGCAAATTGACCCACTGGAGGCACCGGATCTTATCTGGCTGCTTCAGCAGACCGGCGACGAAGTGCTTGATTACCGCCAGGCCGTGAACTATTTCGCCTCCTGCCGACAAACGGTAGAGGAGGGCGGTAATCACGCATTTATCGGCTTTGAAGATCACTTCACACAGATTATCGATTTTCTGGGGTTGCATTAAGCAGCGCCAACTACCTACGAATAGATCATGACGCAATCTTCTTATAACGCTGATGCCATTGAGGTACTCACCGGGCTTGAGCCGGTTCGCCGCCGCCCGGGGATGTACACAGATACCACACGCCCGAACCACCTTGGTCAGGAAGTGATTGATAACAGTGTGGATGAAGCGCTTGCCGGACACGCGAAGCGTGTTGAGGTTATTCTTCATGCCGATCAATCACTGGAAGTGATCGACGACGGTCGCGGCATGCCCGTCGATATCCACCCGGAAGAGGGCGTACCGGCGGTTGAGCTGATCCTCTGTCGTCTGCACGCGGGCGGTAAGTTCTCCAACAAAAACTATCAGTTCTCCGGCGGCCTGCACGGCGTGGGGATCTCGGTGGTCAACGCCCTGTCGAAGCGCGTTGAGGTCAACGTTCGCCGTGATGGTCAGGTTTACACCATTGCGTTTGAAAACGGCGACAAGGTGGAAGATCTGCACGTCACCGGTACCTGCGGTAAACGTAATACCGGGACCAGCGTCCACTTCTGGCCGGACGAAAGCTTCTTCGACAGTCCGCGTTTTTCCGTTTCCCGCTTAAGCCACCTGCTGAAAGCGAAAGCGGTACTCTGCCCCGGCGTTGAAATCGTCTTTAAAGACAAAGTGAACGACACCGAACAGACCTGGTGCTACGCCGATGGTCTGAACGACTATCTTTGCGAAGCCGTGAACGGCCTGCCGCTGCTGCCGGAAAAACCGTTTGTCGGTAACTTCTCCGGCGAAACCGAAGCGGTGGACTGGGCGCTGCTGTGGCTGCCGGAAGGCGGCGAGCTGCTGACTGAAAGCTACGTCAACCTGATCCCGACCATGCAGGGCGGGACACACGTCAACGGCCTGCGTCAGGGTCTGCTTGACGCGATGCGCGAGTTCTGTGAATACCGCAACATTCTGCCACGCGGCGTGAAGCTGTCGGCGGAAGATATCTGGGACCGCTGCGCCTACGTGCTGTCGGTGAAGATGCAGGATCCGCAGTTCGCCGGGCAGACGAAAGAGCGTCTCTCTTCCCGTCAGTGCGCGGCGTTTGTCTCTGGCGTGGTGAAAGATGCCTTCAGCCTGTGGCTGAACCAGAACGTCCAGGCCGCCGAGCTGCTGGCCGAAATGGCGATTTCCAGCGCCCAGCGTCGTCTGCGCGCGGCGAAAAAAGTGGTGCGTAAAAAGCTCACCAGCGGCCCGGCGCTGCCGGGTAAACTGGCCGACTGTACCGCGCAGGATCTCGCCCGCACCGAACTGTTCCTCGTCGAAGGTGACTCCGCAGGCGGTTCTGCCAAGCAGGCGCGCGATCGTGAATTCCAGGCGATCATGCCGCTCAAAGGTAAGATCCTCAACACTTGGGAAGTCTCTTCTGATGAAGTGCTGGCCTCGCAGGAAGTGCACGATATTTCCGTGGCGATCGGTATCGATCCGGACAGTTCGGATCTGAGCCAGCTGCGCTACGGCAAGATCTGTATCCTCGCGGATGCTGACTCCGATGGTCTGCACATCGCGACGCTGCTGTGCGCGCTGTTCGTGAAGCACTTCCGCGCGCTGGTGAAAGAAGGTCACGTCTATGTGGCGCTGCCGCCGCTGTACCGTATCGATCTGGGCAAAGAGGTTTACTATGCCCTGACCGAAGAGGAAAAAGCGGGCGTGCTGGAGCAACTCAAACGTAAAAAAGGCAAGCCGAACGTCCAGCGCTTTAAAGGTCTGGGTGAGATGAACCCGATGCAGCTGCGCGAAACTACGCTCGATCCGAACACCCGCCGCCTGGTGCAGCTGTACATCACCGATGAAGATGAACAGCAGACTGATGCCACCATGGATATGCTGCTGGCCAAGAAGCGTTCGGAAGATCGCCGTAACTGGCTGCAGGAGAAAGGCGATATGGCGGAGCTGGAAGCCTAAAACCTTGCCGGATGGCGCTTCTGTACGACCGGATACATAGGTAACACTTCAGACCGGGAACATAGGTAACACTTTCCTAGTCTATCCGGATAATACTACGGCTTTTCCGGTCATAGTAAGCAAGCGTT
>NZ_VDAG01000019.1:0-231 GCF_019584505.1 Kluyvera sp. EC_51
CTGGAAAAGCGCGAAACCCGCCCGGCTGTAAAGCTCAAACTCGTCCCTTGTTTCCACTTTTTCAGCAAGGAATTTTATGCCCTGCAGAAGCTGACTTTTTCTGTGGATATATTGCTGGATATCTTCATAGTCATTGTCTCTGACATCAAATTTGATGACAGAAATATACTGCATAAAGCGGTCCCATTCATCATCCATCGTGAAATCATCGAGCGCAAGCTGGTAACCCCT